>DATIBR010000087.1 GCA_035457425.1 Terriglobales bacterium | reverse complement strand
GGCGACAACGTCGCGCTGACCATCGAGCTGATCACGCCGGTGGCGATGGAGAAGGGCCTGCGCTTCGCCATCCGCGAGGGCGGCCGCACCGTCGGCGCCGGCACCATCTCGGAGATCATCAAGTAAGGGCGGAAGAGCGGGGCTTCGGCCCCGCGTCTGCGAAACATCAACGCGGGCCTCGAGGCCCGGAACCAGCGGCAGGATCAAGCCGCGAGCTCTTTGAGGCGAAACGAAATGGCAACCAACGAAAGAATCCGGATCCGGCTGAAAGCCTACGACTACCGCGTGCTCGACCAGTCCACCGGCGAGATCGTGGAGACGGCACGGCGCACCGGCGCGCAGATCGCCGGGCCCATCCCGCTACCCACGGTGAAGAACAAGTACTGCGTGCTGCGTTCGCCGCACGTGGACAAGAAGTCGCGCGAGGCGTTCGAGATCCGCACGCACAAGCGCCTGCTCGACATCCTTGAGCCCACGCAGCAGACGGTCGACGCGCTCATGAAGCTCGACCTGCCCGCCGGCGTCGACGTCGAGATCAAGGCCTTCGGCAAGGAACACAAGTAGGCGGCGTTTCGCGGGCGTTTGAGCCCGCGGCCGCCATCTTGAGGCCGCTGCTGAGAGAAGCGAAGCGAGGCCGAAGGATCTCAGGAACAACGACAGTCCGCACTCAGCGCGGATGATGAGGAGATAAGGGATCATGGCAAGCATCAACGGCATTCTCGGGAAAAAGGTCGGCATGACGCAGCTGTTCGACGACAAGGGCGACGTCTGCCCGGTCACCGTGCTGCAGGCCGGCCCGTGCGTCATCACGCAGAAGAAATCGGCGAACAAGGACGGCTACGACGCCGTGCAGATCGGCCTGGTCGAGTTCGTCAAGGGCAAGAACGTCACCGAGCCGATGAAGGGACACTTCGCCAAGCACAACCTGCCGCCGGTGAAGTTCATGAAGGAAGTCGGCGTCGTGGTCGACGGCAAGGACGGCCAGCAGAAGGCCGAGGCCGCCGAGGGCGAGCAGCCCGCCGAAGGCAGCCTGAAGGTCGGCGACAAGGTCCTGGTCGACATCTTCCAGGACGAGAAGTACGTCGACATCTCCGGCACCAGCAAGGGACGCGGTTTCGCGGGCGTCGTTCGCCGGCACCACTTCCAGGGCGGACCCGCCGCGCACGGCCACATGTTCCAGGTGCAGGGCTCGATCGGCGCGTCTTCGTTCCCGTCGCGCGTCTTCCCGAACCAGCGCATGAGCGGCCACATGGGCGACGCCGCCGTCACGGTGCGCAACCTCAGGATCCGCGGCATCGACCTCGACGAGAATCTGCTGTTCGTCGAAGGCGCGGTGCCGGGCCACAAGGGCGCGTACGTGGTGATCAACCGCGCCAAGAGGCCGCCGAGAGAGCGTCGCGGCTTCGCCGGCTCCACCACCATCGACCCGTTGAAGGCCGCCAAGAAGGCCGCTGCGGGCAAGAAGAAGTAACGAGAAACGACCATGGCAAAGATCGACGTAGTCAATCTGGAAGGCAAGAAGGTCGGCTCGCTCGACCTCGCCGACGAAGTCTTCGGCGCGGTCAACGAGGCGCTGCTGTACGAAGCGGTGAAGCACTACCGCGCCGCGCAGCGCGCCGGCACGCACGCCACCAAGAACAAGAAGCTGGTGTCGGGCGCCGGCAAGAAGCTCTGGCGGCAGAAGGGCACCGGACGCGCCCGCGTGGGCTCCATCCGCTCGCCGCTCTGGCGCCACGGCGGCACTGTCCACGGGCCGCAGCCGCGCTCCTATGACTTCCAGTTCCCGCGCAAGAAGCTCTTCGGAGCCCTGCGCTCGGCGCTGGCGGCCAAGTTCGCCGACGGCAAGCTCACCGTGGTCGAGAGCTTCGACCTCAAGGACGCCAAGACCAAGGCCTTCCGCCAGGCGCTCGACAAGCTGCACGTCGAGAAGACCGCGGTGATCGTGGATGGCAGCGCCGCCAACGCGAACCTCGAGCGCTCGGCTCGCAACCTCGAGGGCGTCGAGCTGGTCGCGCGCAACGCTGTGCATCCCTACCACCTGCTGCGCTACGACCGCGCTATCTTCTCGCGCGAGGCGCTCGAGAAGCTGCAGGAATCGCTGAAGGCTACCGCGCCCAAGCGCAAGCAGGAGGTCGCGTAATGAAGTCGGCCTACCAGATCATCCGCCGCCCCATCATCACGGAAAAGGGATTGGGCGCGAAAGAGACCGAAGGGACGCTCGTGTTCGAGGTCGCCGCGAAAGCGACCAAGACCGAGGTCAAGGAAGCCGTGCAGCAGATCTTCAAGGTGAAGGTCAGCTCGGTGCGCACCTCCAACTTCCAGGGCAAGGAGCGCCGCCGCGGCAAGTTCGCCGGCTATCGCCCCGACTGGAAGAAGGCGTACGTCAAGCTAAAGTCCGGCGAGAAGATGCCGGAGTACGCGCAGAACATGTAAGTCGCTAGCGGCTAGTTGCTAGTCGCTAGGAGAAAAGCAGCAACTATGGCCGCTGAAGGTTAGCGACCGACAAGAGAAGAAGAGATTATGGCGATCAAGACATACAGACCGTACACGCCGGCGATCCGGTATCGCACGAACATCGTCAACGATGATCTGACGACCGACCGCCCGCACAAGCCGCTGCTGGAGTCCAAGAAACGCACCGGTGGGCGCCGCAACTCGGGCGACATCACCATCTGGCATCGCGCCGGCGGGCACAAGCGCAAGCTGCGCGTCATCGATTTCAAGCGCGACAAGGCCGGCATCCCGGCCACCGTGCTCTCCATCGAGTACGACCCGAACCGCTCGGCGCGCATCGCGCTGCTCAGCTACGCCGACGGCGAGAAGCGCTACATCCTCCAGCCGGTCGGCCTCACCGTCGGGCAGAAGCTGATGAGCGGCCCCGACGCCGACATCCTGGTGGGCAATGCGCTGCCGCTGAAGAACATCCCGGCCGGCACCACCGTCCACAACATCGAGCTCAAGCCGGGCAAGGGCGCGCAGATGGTGCGTTCCGCCGGCGGCTCCGCGCAGCTGGTCGCCAAGGAAGGCGACTGGGCGCTCATCAAGCTGCCTTCCGGCGAGACCCGCAAGGTCATGATCGATTGCATGGCCACCATCGGCCAGGTCGGCAACCTCGACCACGAGAACGTCTCCATCGGCAAGGCCGGGCGCACCCGCTGGCTCGGTCGCAAGCCGGTCAACCGCGGCGTCGTCATGAACCCGGTCGACCACCCGCACGGCGGCGGCGAGGGCAAGACCTCCGGCGGCCGTCACCCCGTCACGCCCTGGGGACAGCCCACCCGCGGCTACAAGACCAGAAACAACAAGCGGACGGACAAGTTCATCGTCCAGCGCAGGAGCAAATAATGGCGCGCAGCCTGAAGAAGGGCCCGTTCATCGACGGGCACCTGTTGAAGAAGATCGACGACATGAACCAGCGCAACGACAAGAAGGTCGTGCGCACCTGGTCGCGCCGCTCGACCATCTCCCCCGAGATGGTCGGACACACCATCGCGGTGCACAACGGCAAGAAGTTCATCCCGGTGTACGTCACCGAGAACATGGTGGGGCACAAGCTCGGCGAGTTCTCCCCCACGCGCATCTTCAAGGCGCACTCCATGAAGTCGGCGGCGGAAGTCGCTGCGGCGGCTGCCGCGGCCTCGCGTCCGCAGGGCGGCGTGCCCGGCGGGCCGGGCGCCCCGGTCCCCGCGGGGACTCCGGCGCCTCCGGCGGGCGGCGCGCCACCGGCGAAGGGATAACGAGATATGGAATTCAGAGCTGAAGCACGTTACATCCGGGTATCGCCGCAGAAGGCGCGCCTCGTCCTCGATCTCATCAAGGGACGCCGCGTCGAAGAGGCGATGAACACCCTCATGTTCACCAAGAAGGGCATCGCGCCCGACATCCAGAAGCTGCTGCGCTCGGCCATCGAGAACGCCAACTACCTGAGCCAGGAGAAGGGTCTGGACGTCGACGTCGACAACCTGTACGTGAAGCGCGCGATCGCCAACGAAGGACCGCGCATGAAGCGCATCCGCCCGGCGCCGATGGGGCGCGCGTATCGCTACCAGCGCCGCATCGCGCACATCGAGATCGCGCTGGCGGAAAAAGGCGCCAACGGGAAAGCCACCGTCGTCACCGACGAGACGGAAGCTCCCGCGGCGCAGGCCAGGACCAAGGGCAAGACCGCGGGCAAGAAGAAGTCCGCGGCGAAGAAGTAAAAGGAAAAACGATGGGACAGAAGGTACATCCTTACGGATTCCGCCTCGGCTACACCAAGCCGTGGAAGTCGCGCTGGATCAGCGTGCGCGACTACGACAAGCTGCTGCTCGAGGACGTGAAGCTCAAGGCCGAGCTCAAGGACAAGCTCAAGTCGGCCGGCGTCAGCGCCATCGAGATCGAGCGCCCCGGCAACAAGCTGCGCATCATCATCAAGACCGCGCGGCCCGGCATCATCATCGGCCGCAAGGGCGCCGAGATCGACAAGCTCAAGCAGGAGCTCCAGAAGCGCACCAATCGCGAGGTCTTCATCGACATCCAGGAGGTGCACAAGCCCGAGCTGGACGCCCAGCTGGTGTCGGAGAACATCGCGCTCCAGCTCGAGAAGCGCGTCGGCTTCCGCCGCGCCATGCGCAAGGCGGTCGATTCCGCGCTGCGCTTCGGCTGCAAGGGCATCAAGGTGCGCGTCTCCGGCCGCTTGAACGGCAACGAGATCGCGCGCTCCGAGTGGTACCTGCAGGGTCGCCTGCCCCTGCACACGCTGCGCGCCGACATCGAGTACGGCTTCTCGGAAGCCAAGACCACCTACGGCGTCATCGGCGTGAAGTGCTGGATCTACAAGGGCGAGATCTTCGCGACCAAGAAGGGCAAGGAAGCGGCCGCAACGCCGCCCATCCCCGGCGCCGGAGCGTTCTAGGGTACTCGCAACTCGCAACTCGGGACTGAGAACTCATTATGTTGATGCCAAAGAAAGTGAAGTATCGCAAGCAGCAGCGCGGACGCATGCGCGGCAAGGCGTGGCGCGGCTCCGAGCTCGCCTTCGGCGATTACGGCCTGAAGGTGCTCGAGCCCGGCTGGATCACCGACCGCCAGATCGAGGCCAGCCGTGTCGCCATGACGCGCTTCATCAAGCGCGGCGGCAAAGTTTGGCTGCGCCTGTTCCCCGACAAGCCAGTCACCAAGAAGCCGGCCGAGACCCGTATGGGCAAGGGCAAGGGCGCGCCCGACCACTGGGTCGCCGTCGTCCGCCCCGGCAAGATCCTGTTCGAGATGGAAGGCGTCACGTTCGCGGAAGCCGATGAGGCGCTCCGCCTGGCGTCGCACAAGCTGCCGCTCAAGACCAAGGTCGTCTCGCGGCACGGAGCGCACTAGAGGAAGCTATGGCTAAAGGACTCACTGCAGACAAGGTCCGCAACCTGACGCCGGAAGAGCTCCGGCAGCAGCAGCGGGACCTCAACGACCAGCTCTTCCGCCTCAAGTTCCAGATGAAGATGGGACAGACGGAGAGCTTGAAGAAGATCCGCGGGCTCCGGCGGGAGATCGCCCGGGTCAAGACCATCGCGCGCGAGCAGGAGCTCGCCGGCGCCAACGGCTCCAAGCCGGTGGCCTCGGAGAAGCCGGCCGCGAAGGCGGAGGCGAAGCCCGCCAAGAAGGCGGAGAAGAAGACCGCCACGGGGAGGAAGTAGGCCATGGCCGAGAAGAAACAGGCAGCAGCGGCGCCGGCGCAGTCGGACCGCAACACCAAGATCGGCCAGGTCGTCTCCACCAAGATGGCGAAGACCATCGTGGTCGAGACCAACCGCCAGAAGGCGCACCCGCTCTACAAGCGCGTCGTGCAGCGCTCCAAGAAGTTCTACGCGCACGACGAGAAGGGCGAGGCGCACGTCGGCGATTTTGTCGAGATCGAGGAGACGCGCCCGCTCTCGAAGCTCAAGCGCTGGCGCCTGAAGAACATCATCCAGCGCGCCGCCCTGGCTGAGGAAGCCGAGCAGGCGTCGTAACGGTCTTTGTATCAGGGCACGACCTGAAGAGGGCCGCGTCCAGGACGAGGTTGACAAGGGGCTTTACCCCGGAGAAACGAACATGGCAGTCATGATGAGATCGATGCTCGAGGTCGCCGACAACTCCGGCGCCCGCAAGCTGCAGATGATCTTGCCGCTCGGCGGCGGCGCCGGCCTCACCGCGCACCTCGGCGACGTCTTCACCGCCGCGGTCAAGGAAGCTTCGCCTGACGGCACCGTCAAGAAAGGCACCGTGGTCAAGGCCGTGCTGGTCCGCGCGCGCAAGGAGCATCGCCGCAAGGACGGCACCTACATCCGCTTCGACCAGAACGCCGCGGTGCTGATCAACGAAGCCGGCGAGCCGGTCGGCACGCGCGTCTTCGGGCCCGTCGCCCGCGAGCTGCGCGAAAAGAAGTTCCTCAAGATCGTTTCCCTGGCCCCGGAGGTGCTCTAGATGTCGCAGACGACCGTTGATATCCGCCGGAACGACACGGTGAAGGTCATCTCGGGCAAGGACCGCGGCAAGCAGGGGCGCGTGCTGCGCGTCTTCCCCGACACCAAGCGCATCCTCGTCGAGCACGTCGGCGTGGTGAAGAAGAACGTGCGCCCCAATCCGCAGCGCAACATCAAGGGCGGCATTGCCGAGCAGGAAAGCGCCATCTCGCTCTCCAACGTGATGCTGATGTGCCCCGACTGCACGCGCCCGGTGCGCGTCGGCCACGAGAAGAAGGGCGACCAGCACGTGCGCGTCTGCAAACGCTGCGGCAACACGCTCGAAGGCAAGAAGTGACACCCCAGGAAGACCCCACGAACCCGTCGAACCGGAAACCGTGGGAGAAGGTAGACCGAGGAAATGGCAGCCAGACTGAAGCAGAAATTCGATAAGGAAGTCGCGCCGGCCCTGATGAAGGAGTTCGGGATGAAGAACCCGATGGCCGTGCCGCACCTTCACAAGATCGTCGTCAACATGGGGGTGGGCGAAGCCACGCAGAACGCGAAGGTGCTCGACCCCGCCGTCCGCGACCTGGGCGAGATCACCGGGCAGAAGCCGGTCATCACGCGCGCCAAGAAGTCCATCGCGGCCTTCAAGGTGCGCGAGAACATGCCCATCGGCGCCATGGTCACCCTGCGCGGCGACCGCATGTACGAGTTCTTCGACCGCCTGGTGAACACCGCGCTGCCGCGCGTCCGCGACTTCCGCGGCGTCTCCACCAAGTCCTTCGACGGCCGCGGCAACTACACCCTCGGCCTCAAGGACCAGCTCGTCTTCCCGGAGATCGATTACGCCAAGGTCGACAAGATGATGGGCATGAACATCACCATCGTCACCACGGCCAAGAACGACAACGAAGCACGCTCGCTGCTGAAGCTTCTCGGAATGCCCTTTCGGACGGCGGCATAGCAAAGGAAAACATGGCAACCACGGCAAAGATGGTCAAGGACGCTCGGAAACCCAAGTTCAAGAGCCGCCAGCACAACCGCTGCAAGCTCTGCGGACGCCCGCGCGCGTACCTCCGGAAGTTCGGAGTGTGCCGCCTGTGCTTCCGCGGGCTCGCCCTCAAGGGCGAGATCCCCGGGGTCTCGAAGTCGTCCTGGTAAGGAAGTTTCAGGTTTCAAGTTTCATGTTTCCAGCCTCGAAACTTGAGACCCGAAACGCGAAACCGATTTTTTAGTTTCGTCACCGCTGGTTTCCGCCACTGCGGACGAACGGGTGACGTGAGGAGAGCAATAGATGAGTCTGACCGATCCGGTCGCAGATTTCCTGGCGCGCGTGCGCAACGCGATCCAGGCCAAGCAGCAGAAGGTTGACGTCCCGGCTTCGAAGCTGAAGCTCGAGATGGCCCGCATCCTCAAGGAGGAGGGCTACATCGCGAACTTCAAGGCCACGGAGGAGGAAGGGCGCAAGCTCATCCGCGTCTACCTGAAGTACGGCCCGAACAACGAGGCCACCATCTCGCAGCTGGCGCGCGTCTCGCGCCCCGGCTGCCGCGTCTACGTCGGACGCAACGAGATCCCGCGCGTGCTCGGCGGGCTCGGCATCAACATCCTCACCACGCCCAAGGGCGTGATGACCGGCCGCCAGGCGCGCAAGGAAGGCGTCGGCGGTGAAGTGCTGTGCGAGATCTACTAGGAAAGGACCTTCAGTAGAGACGGCCTTCTGGCCGTCTCCGAACAACGAGGAAGTCGGGTCCGTGAGAGCGGGCCCTGAGTACGGACTCGAAAGGAAACGGAAGCAATGTCGAGAATCGGTAAGAAACCTATCCCGGTGCCGCAAGGCGTGAAGGTCGAGATCGCCGGCAACCTCGTGCGCTTGCAGGGGCCGAAGGGCAAGATGGAGCAGCCCCTCCCGCCCGGCATCAAGCTGGAGCAGAAGGACGGCAACCTGCTCGCGGTCCGCGAGTCCGACGACCAGGCCGCGCTGCACGGGCTCGCCCGCGCGCTCGTCAACAACGCCATGGAAGGCGTCACCAAGGGCTGGGTCCGCGAACTCGAGATCGTCGGCATCGGCTACCGCGCCGAGATGAAGGGCAAGGGCACCGTGGTGTTCTCGCTCGGCTACTCGCACCCCATCGAATATCCGCTGCCGAGCGGCATCGAGTGCACGGTGGACCCGAAGCAGACCAGGCTCACGCTCACCGGCATCGACCGCCAGAAGATCGGGCAGGTCGCCGCCGAGATGCGCAGCCTGCGTCCGCCCGACCCGTACAAGAACAAGGGTGTCCGCTACGCCGGCGAGCGCTTGAAGAAGAAGGTCGGCAAGACCGGAGCGAAGTAACGAGATTTGCGCGGTGTCATCCTGAGGCCGCCGCGGCGGCCGAAGGATCTCACCGAGAAAAACGTGGAAGCAGGAAGAAAATCATGATTCCGCAACGCGAAAAGAACGTCATCCGCAAGCGCGTGCACGTGCGCATTCGCGAGAAGCTGTCGGGCACGGCCGAGCGGCCGCGGCTCAACGTCTACCGCTCGCTGAACCACATCTACGTCCAGCTCATCGACGACCTGGCCGGCAAGACCATCGTCTCCGCCTCCACCAACGAGAAGGCCGAGGCCAAGGGCGCGAAAGCCAAGGGTAAGAAGACGGGCGGCAACGTCGCCAGCGCCAAGGCCATCGGCAAGCTCATCGCCGAGCGCGCCAAGGCCAAGGGCGTCGAGCAGGTGGTGTTCGACCGCGGCGGCTACATCTACCACGGGCGCGTGAAGGCTTTGGCCGACGCCGCCCGTGAAGCCGGACTCAAGTTCTAGGAAGAAGAGACCTCAATGCCAACAGTGATGAAGAGACTCGACGCCGGAAAGTACAACCTGAAAGATCAGGTCGTGGCCATCAACCGCGTCACCAAGGTCGTGAAGGGCGGCAAGAACCTGTCGTTCGCCGCGCTCGTCGTCGTCGGCGACCCCTCCGCCGGCGTGGTCGGCTACGGCTCCGGCAAGGCGAAGGAAGTGCCCCAGGCCATTCGCAAGGGCATCGAAGCCGCCAAGAAGAACCTCGTGCGCGTCCACCTGAAGGACACCACCATCCCGCACACCTCGCTCGGGCGCTTCGGCTCGGGCATGGTGCTGCTCAAGCCCGCGCCGGAAGGCACCGGCGTCATCGCCGGCGGCGCCGTGCGCGCGGTCATGACCTCCGCGGGCGTGCAGAACGTGCTCACCAAGTCCATCGGGACGGCGAACCCACACAACGTCATCAAGGCCACCTTTGACGCGCTCAAGAAGCTGCGTGACCGCAAGGAAGTCGCGGCGCTGCGCGGCAAGACGGCCGAGGAGCTCTAATGACCGCTGAAAAGAAGTCCGCCAAGCAGGGCACCATCCGCATCAAATGGGTCCGCTCGTTCATCCAGGCGCCGGTGAAGCACAAGAAGGTCGTCAAAGGCCTGGGCTTCACGCGGCTGAACCAGGTCATCGAGCGCGAAGACACGCCCTCGATCCGCGGCATGGTCAACAAGGTACCGCATTTAGTCGAGATCGTTCAGTAAGGAGATTTGCTGGCTGCTGGAAGCTAGGCGCCGATCGCCCATAGCCAACAGCCAACAGCAGGATTTATGAATCTTTCTACCATCAAAGCACCGAAGGGCTCGAACTCGAACAAGAAGCGCGTGGGCCGCGGCATGGGCTCGGGCATGGGCAAGACCTCGACTCGCGGTCACAAGGGCCAGCGCTCGCGCTCCGGCTCGCGCATGATGCGCGGCTTCGAAGGCGGCCAGATGCCGCTCCACCGCCGCGTTCCGAAGCGCGGCTTCAACAACATCTTCCGCCAGGAGTACCAGATCGTGAACCTGGAGACCCTGGCCACGCTCGGCCAGAAGGAAGTCACGCCCGACTCGCTCTACGAAGCCGGCGCCGTGCGCAAGAGCAGCGTGCCCGTGAAGGTCCTGGGGGACGGCGAACTGAAGCAGGCGCTCACCGTCCGCGCGCACAAGTTCTCCAAGTCGGCCGAGGAGAAGATCACCAAGGCCGGCGGCAAGATCCTCGTCATCGGCGCGGTGGAAGCGCCAACGAAGTCCGAGCCCAAGGCCAAGGCTGAGCCCAAGGCCAAGGCTGAGCCCAAGGCCGAGTCCAAGCCGAAAAAGAAGCAGCCGTAACGGGAAACAGGAAACCGGAAACGTCAATGCTCGAGAAGCTGGCAAATATCTTCCGCATTCCAGACCTGCGCAAGCGTGTGCTCTTCACGCTCGCGATGCTGGCGGTCTATCGCCTGGGCTCGCACATCCCCACGCCCGGCATCAATCCCGAGGCGCTCACGCGGGCCTTCGAGCAGCAGGCGGGCTCGCTGCTCGGCTTCTACGACCTGTTCTCCGGCGGCAACTTCCGCAAGTTGACCGTCTTCGCCCTCGGCATCATGCCGTACATCACCTCGTCCATCATCCTGCAACTCTTGACGGTGGTGTACGAGCCGCTCGCGCGCCTGCAAAAGGAAGGCGAGCTCGGCCGCCGCAAGATCACCCAGTGGACCCGCTACCTCACGGTGGCGCTCTCCGCCATGCAGTCGTTCGGCATTGCCATCACGCTGGAGCGCATCCAGGGCGAGCAGATCGTGCTTCACCCCGGCTGGGGCTTCCGCATCATGACGATGATCACCCTGACCGCGGGCTCGGCCTTCATCATGTGGCTGGGCGAGCAGATCACCGAGCGCGGCGTCGGCAACGGCATGTCGCTGCTCATCTTCGCCGGCATCGTCGTCGGCCTGCCCCGCGCCATCTTCGACCTCTGGGAGAAAGTCCGCACCAACGCCTGGGGCGCGCTCACTCCCGTCGCCATGGTCGCGCTCATCGCGCTCATGATCGCGGTGGTCGCCTTCATCGTCTTCGTCGAACGCAGCGAACGCCGGATCCCGGTGCAGTACGCCAAGCGCGTCGTCGGCCGCAAGGTCATGGGCGGGCAGAGCACGTTCCTGCCGCTGCGCGTCAACACCGGCGGTGTCATGCCGGTCATCTTCGCGTCCTCCATCCTCAGCTTCCCGCTGATGATCGAGCCTTTCGTGAAGAACTCCACCAACGCTTTCATGAAGAACTGGCTCGCGCCCACGCTCGAAGCCATGCGCTGGGGAGAGCCGCTCTACACGCTGCTCTACGTCGGCGGCATCATCTTCTTCGCCTACTTCTACGTCTCGATCGTGTTCAACCCGACCGAGGTCGCCGACAACATGCGCAAGTACGGCGGGTTCATCCCCGGCATCCGCCCGGGCCGCCGCACCTCCGACTTCATCAACGAGGTGCTCACGCGCATCACCTTGGTCGGCGCGCTCTACCTCATCCTCATCTCGCTCATCCCCGAATGGATGATCGCCGGCATCCACCTCCATCACCTGCCGCGCTGGCTGGGCGGCGACTTCTTCGCCAACCTGCCCACCTGGATCACCAACGGCCTGGGCGTGAACTTCTACTTCGGCGGCACGTCGCTGCTGATCGTGGTCGGCGTCGCGATGGACACCGTGCAGCAGATCGAGGCGCAGCTCATCATGCGCCACTACGAAGGTTTCACCCCGCGCAGCGGTCGCATCCGCGGCCGTCGCGCCTGGTAGCAGGGCGCGGCTTGAGCCGTGTCCGTACAAGTTGAGAAGGTTCAAGTCGGCTTTAGCCGATGACGCAAGGTTCGGGGAAATTCGGGCAACGCAGGCAGAAACGAAGGAACCATGGCTAGCACCGCTACACAACGCGCGATCGGACCGGTAGTCCTGCTCGGACCTCCGGGCGCCGGCAAGGGCACCCAGGCCAAGCGCATCGCCGAGCACTACGGCATCCCGCAGATCTCCACCGGAGACATCCTGCGGGCCAACGTTGCCTCCGGCACGGAGCTGGGCAAGAAGGCCAAGGCCATCATGGAGAGCGGCAACCTGGTACCCGACGAGCTGGTGCAGCAGATGGTCGCCGACCGCCTGCGGCAACCCGACTGCGCGCGCGGGTACATCTTGGACGGCTTTCCGCGCACCCTGGCGCAGGCGCAGTGGCTCGATAAGTACCTTAAGGATCAGAAGGATAGCCACACCGCCCCGGTTGTGGTCGATATTCAGGTCGGTTATAATGAATTGCTGGGCCGGCTCACCGGGCGTCGTACTTGTCCCACCTGCGGTCGCATCTACAACGTTCATCTGCAACCTCCCAAGGTCGATGAGCTTTGTGACGTCGACGGGGCGAAGCTCGTCACGCGCAAGGACGACACCGAGGAAGTCATCGCCGAACGCCTGAAAGCCTACGAGCGGCAGACGGCGCCTCTGACCGACTACTACCAGTCGCAGGGGCGCTTGCGCGCGCTCGACGGCGCCAAGGCGATCGACGACGTGACCGGACAGGCGTTTGCCGCGCTCGATAAGGCGCGGCCGTGAACACGAGGATGCCCATCGTCTGTAAGTCAGCGAGTGAGCTCGAAAAGATGCGCCGCAGCGGCGGGATCGTCCGCACGGTGCTCGACGAGCTCAGGGCGATGGCGAAGCCGGGAGTCAGCACGATGGACCTGGAACGGCACGCGGAAAAGCGCGTGCGCGAGCTGGGCGCCAAGCCGGCGTTCAAGGGATATCACGATTATCCCTGCGTGTTGTGCACGAGCGTGAACAACGAGATCGTGCATGGCATCCCGTCGGAGAAGCGCAAGCTGGCGGATGGCGACATCGTCTCCATCGACTGCGGCGTGGTGCTCGACGGCTACTACGGCGACGCGGCCATCACCGTCGCCGTCGGCGAGAAGATCACGCCGACGGCGCAGAAGCTGCTCCAGGTGACCGAGGCTTCGCTGGCGCGCGCCATCGAGAAGGTGCGCATCGGCAACACCGTCGGCGACGTCGGCGCCGCCGTGCAGGAAGTCGTCGAGGCCAACGGCTTCAGCGTGGTGCGCGATTTCGTCGGCCACGGCATCGGCACCAAGCTGCACGAAGACCCGCAGGTCCCCAATTTCGGGACGCCGGGTCACGGCGCGCGGCTGCGGGAGGGCATGGTGCTGGCCATCGAACCGATGGTCAACGCCGGCAAGCCGGGCGCGCGCGTGCTCGCCGATAACTGGACCGCGGTGACCGAGGACGGCTCGATCAGCGCGCACTTCGAGCATTGCGTCGCCGTCACGAAAGACGGCCCGCTGGTGCTTACGGCCTAGAAGGATTATGTGCAGGCGGGCGACTCGCCCCGCCGGGTCGGGCAAGGGAACAAGCCGCGTTCCGGCGATCGAGTTTAGCCCAGCGCTTTAGCGCTGGGTCAGGTAGCGAAGCGGAACGAAGCCCCGTAGGGGCGACTGAAAGAGGTAAATGAGCAAGGAAGACGCGATTGAAGTCATGGCAGTGGTCCTGGAACCCCTGCCCAACGCCATGTTCCGGGTGGAACTGGAGAACAAGCATCAGGTCCTCGCCCATGTCTCCGGACGCATGCGCAAGAACTTCATCCGCATCCTTCCGGGCGACCGGGTCGCGGTGGAACTCTCGCCCTACGACCTGACGCGCGGCCGCATCGTGTATCGCTACAAGTAGGTTTTGGTCTTTCGAGAAACAAGAAACAAGAAACGAGAAACGGTTTTATGAAAGTTCGGGCATCGGTCAAGAAGATTTGCGACAAGTGCAAGATCATCCACCGCAAGGGTGTGGTGCGCGTGATCTGCGAGAATTCGAAGCACAAACAGAGGCAGGGATAATCCATGGCACGCATTGCAGGCGTCGATCTCCCGCGTAACAAGCACGTGGACGTCGCGCTCACCTACATCTACGGCATCGGGCATCCGCGCTCGCGCCGCATCGTCGCGGCCGCCAACGTCGAGCCCACCAAGAAGGTGCAGGACCTCAACGAAGAAGAGGTCAACCGCATCCGCCAGGTCATCGAGGGCGAAGGCGGCGTCGAGGGCGACCTCCGCAAGGATGTCCAGCTCCACATCAAGCGCCTCATCGAGATCGGCTCGTACCGCGGCTCCCGGCACCGCAAGAACCTGCCCGTCCGCGGGCAGCGCACGCACACCAACGCCCGCACCCGCAAGGGACCGCGCAAGGGCACGGTGGCGAACAAGAAAAAGGCGGTCGCGAAGACATAATGGCGAAAGAACCCAAGCAGCCCTCAGCCCAGGCCGGCGCCGCAGCCGGAGCGCCTGCAACCGGAGCGCCCGAAAAGAAGGGCAAGAAGAAGGCCTTCAAGAAGCGCGAGAAGAAGCACGTCCCGCACGGGCTCGTGCACATCCAGGCGTCGTTCAACAACACCATCGTGACCATCACCGACCAGGGTGGCCAGACGATCTCCTGGAAGAGCTCGGGCTCGCTCGGCTTCCGCGGCTCGCGCAAGGGCACGCCCTTCGCCGCGCAGCAGGCGGCCATGAACGCCGCCAACATGGCGCGCGAGCACGGCCTGCGCTCGGTGGATGTCCGCGTCTCGGGTCCGGGTTCGGGTCGCGAGTCCGCCATCCGCGCGCTCGCTGCCGCCGGCATCGAGGTGCGCTCCATCCGCGACGTCACCCCGATCCCGCACAACGGGTGCCGTCCGCCGAAGCGCCGCAGAGTGTAAGCAATACCGGTGCGCGCCGAATGGAGCGCACCACGACTCGGTACTCGGTACTGAGAATGGATCAGGAAGAAGCGCCCTCCGTCGCGCGTAAACTGATCGACCCCGAAACAAGGAAGAAGGAGAAGAATGGCTCGTTACAAAGATGCAGTCTGTCGTCTCTGCCGCCGCGAGGGCATGAAGTTGTTCCTCAAGGGGCAGAAGTGCTTCACCGAGAAGTGCCCGGTGGAGAAGCGCAACTTCGCTCCCGGTCAGCATGGCAAGGACCGCAAGGCCAAGATCGTCGGCTACGGCCTCCAGCTGCGCGAGAAGCAGAAGACCAAGCGCATGTACTTCACGCTCGAGAAGCAGTTCCGCAATTACTTCGAGAAGGCCGCGCGCTCCAAGGGCGTGACCGGCGAAGCGCTCCTCCAGCAGCTCGAGCGCCGTCTCGACAACGTCGTCTACCGCCTCGGGTTCGCGGTCGCGCGGCGCCAGGCGCGACAGCTCGTTCGCCACGGCCACATCGAGGTCAACGGCAAGAAGGTCAACATCCCGTCGTACCAGGTCTCGACCGGCGACACCATCGCCATCCGCGAGAAGAGCCGCAAGCTCACCGTCGTCGAGCAGGCCAAGGAAGTCACCTCGCACCAGGCGGTGCCCACGTGGATCTCCGCCGACCGCGATAACTTCACCGCCAAGGTCCTTTCGCTGCCCAAGCGCGAAGAGATCCAGATGCCGGTGAACGAGCAGCTCATCGTCGAGCTGTACAGCAAGTAGCGTGGGGAGGCGGGCGACTCGCCCGCCGTTCGCGCGCCAAACAGTTTTCGGCCCGCATTCGCACCAGATGGGCCGCTGCGGAGCACGACCTCATGCGGGCCGCATGGGGAGGCCGCGGTGAGCCGAATGGGCGAAGGAGAAAAACGCAAATGGTACTTTGGAAAGGTTTTCAGAAACCCAAGCGTCTAGCCACCGACACCGAGACGCTCACCGACAAGTACGGCCGCTTCTGGGCGCAGCCCTTCGAGCGCGGCTTCGGCACCACCGTGGGCAACGCCCTGCGGCGCGTCCTGCTCAGCTCCATCGAGGGCGCGGCCGTCACCGCCGTCAAGATCGAGGGCGTGCTCCACGAGTTCCAGTCCATCCAGGGCGTGGTCGAGGACGCCACCGACATCATCCTCAACCTCAAGCAGGTGCCCTTCAAGCTGAACGGCGAAGGCCCCAAGGCCATCTACCTGAAGTCCGACCAGCCGGGCGTCGTCACCAGCGGCATGATCGAGGCCGACGGCGACGTCGAGATCCTCGACAAAGAGGTCTACATCGCCACCATCTCCGAGGGCGGCAAGCTCGACATGGAGATGCGCCTCAAGCGCGGCCGCGGCTACGTCGCCGCCGACAAGAACTTCGACGAGGACCTCGGCCTGGGCTTCATCCCCATCGACTCGGTCCACTCGCCCGTCCGCAAGGTGAACTACACCGTCGAAGCCGCGCGTCTCGGCCAGATCACCGACTACGACAAGCTGACCCTCGAGCTCTGGACCAACGGCTCCGTCACGCCCACCGACGCGCTCGGCCTCGCCGCCAAGCTGCTCAAGGATCACATGGCGATCTTCATCAACTTCGAGGAAGAGCTCGAAGCCGAAGCCGCCTCCGATTCCAAGCCCGAGATCCGCAACGAGAACCTCAACCGCTCGGTCGAGGAGCTGGAGCTTTCCGTTCGCAGCTACAACTGCCTCAAGAACGCGAATATCCAGACCATCGGCGAGCTGGTCCAGAAGACCGAGGCCGAGATGCTCAAGACCAAGAACTTCGGCCGCAAGTCGCTCAACGAGATCAAGGAG
>DATIBR010000086.1 GCA_035457425.1 Terriglobales bacterium | reverse complement strand
AGCACCGCGAAGAGATCTGCCGGTTCGGCAAGCTGCTGCACGAGCGCGGCTACGTGGCCGCGACCGACGGCAACCTCTCCGTGCGGCTGGGCGACGGCAACATCCTGGTGACGCCGACGGGGATGTGCAAGAGCATGATGGAGGCCGACGACATGGTGGTCGTCGACCTGGACGGGCGGCAGGTCTCGGGGCGCCGGGGCGTAACGAGCGAGATCGGGATGCACCTGCTGATCTACCGTCTGCGGCCGGACATCCAGGCGGTGGTGCACGCGCACCCGCCGACGGCGACGGGTTTCGCGGCGTGCGGGCAGGCGCTGGACCAGCCGCTGGTCTCGGAGATCGTGGTGGCGCTGGGGTGCGTGCCGCTGGCGAAGTACGGCACGCCGGGGACGCCAGAGCTGGCCGAGGCGCTGGAGCCGCTGATCCCGGAGTACGACGCCATGCTGATGGCGAACCACGGCGTGGTCGCATACGCGGAAAGCCTGGAAAAGGCATACATGAAGATGGAGACGGTGGAACACTTCGCCAAGATCACGCTGGTCTCGCAGACGCTGGGCACGCCGCAACTGCTGGACGACGCCGAGGTGAACAAGCTGCTGCTGGCGCGGCAGAAGTACGCGGGCGTGACCTCGGCGGCGGCGATGACGCCGCACTTGAACGGCAGCCGCAACGGGTCGAGCGTGCAGATCCGCGGCTTCGGCGACATCTTCATGCACTCGAAGCGGCTGTTCGTGAGCGCGTTCTCGCTGTTCATGGCGTCGGCCAAGCTGATCACTCACCGCCGATAACGAAGCGCAGCCCTGCGCGGAAGTTCACTCCCAAGCCCGGATATCCGACGACCTCTTCGTAGCTGTGGCCGGTCACGTTCTCGATGTTGGCGTAGGCGGTGACGCGGCGGTGGAGCGCGTACCAGCCGCCGAGGTCGAGACGCGCGTAGCCGGCGGCGTGGTCCACGCCGAAGCCGAAGAAATCGGAGTCGGGACGGCGGCCGATGAAGGTGCCGGCAAGCGACGCGCCCCAACGGGCGCCGGAGTAGGTGACGAGCAGCGAGCCGGAGTGCCTGGGGCGGCGGAGGAGCGGGCGTCCGGCGGCGAGCAGCGGGTCGAAGGCGAAGGGCGCTTCGAGGATCTGCGACGAGAGGTAGGTGTACCCGGCGGTGGCGGCGAGGCGGGCGGCGAGGCGCGCGTGGAACTCGAGCTCGGCGCCGTGCGCGAGCTCGCGGTTCACGTTGACGTACTGTCCCTGGCAGAAGCAGGGGTCGAGGGCGAAATCGATCTTGTTGCGAAAGAGGTTGTGGAAGTAGGTGGCGGAGACGGCGTACTTCCCTGCCGCGAAGCTCTGCTGCACGCCGGCCTCGAGTGATTCGGCCTCCTCGGGCTTGAGCGCAAGATTGGGCAGGATGGGAAAACCGCCGCCTTGTCCGAAGGATTCGTCGAAGCGCGGGGCCTTGATGCCTTCGGAGTAGACGAAGCGCAGGCGGGTGCCGCTGAAGGTGTCGCCGCCGCGGAGGACGAGGACGCTGAGCGCGACGCGCGGGACCACGCGGTCGCCGAAGCTTTCGTTGTGCACGTAGCGGAAGCCGGGGATGAGGCTGAGGCGCTTCCAGAGAACGACGCCCTCGGCGTAGAGCGCGTGATTGCGGCGCAGGCCGGCGCTGGTGGAGGCAGAGAGCAGCTCGCCGATCTCGCCGTGCTCGTCTTCGAACTCGTAGCCGAAGTTGGCGCGGAAGAACTCGCTGGGCTGGTAGCCGCCCTGGTACAGGAAGCCGGCGCGGTTGAGGTTGGCGAAGGCGGCGAAGGGGAAATCGAAGGCCAGGGCGCGGTCGGGGTCGGCGAAGACGTCCTGATTGAAGCGGTGGTGGCGGTACTCGTAGCCGCGAAAGACGTGGGTCCAGCGCGCAGGGGCCTGCACGGTGAGCTCCGCCGAGCCGAGGAAGTTGTTCTGGCTGGCGGTCTCGCCGTCGTCGATGCCGAGCAGCGGAGCGCCGTTGTAGAGCCAGGCGCCCTGGACGCCGGCGTGGGCGTTGGAGTGGCGCGCGCGCAAGCGAAGGAAGACGCGCGGGTGCAGGACGAGGCCGAGGTTCGCGCCCTGCTCGGAGTTGGAGTACTGGTCGTTGGCGCCCTGGCCTTCCGAGTGGGTCTGGCCGGCGAAGAGGTTGTAGTCGAGGCGTTTCCAGGCGCCGGCGAGCGAGGCGTAGCCGCGCGCGGTGGCGAGGTTGCCGCCGTCGGCGCCGAAGCGCAGCTCGGGCGTGCGGGTGGAGCCGGTGGCGCTCCAGGCCTGGACGACGCTGGTCATGGCGTCGGAGCCGTAGAGCACGCTCTGCGGGCCGCGGAAGAACTCGAGGCGCTCGGCCTGGTCGAGCGGCAGGACGCCGAAGTCGAAGGTGCCGCCGGGCTCGTTGATGGGGACGCCGTCGACGATGACCTTGTTGTAGCGGGACTCGCCGCCGCGGACGAAGAGCGAGGCCTGGCCGCCGCGGCGTCCGGCCTGGTTGACGACGGCGCCGGGCAGGAAGCGGAGCGCGTCGGAGGCGGCGACGGGCTGGAGAAGCTCGAGCTGTCTGGTGTCGAGGCTCTCGACCGGGGAACCGGAGCGGTCGGTCTCGATGGGCGCGCCGGAGGCGGTGACGTTGACGGTCTCGGGCTGGGTGGCGATGGCGAGCTGCGCGGTGAGGGAGCCGGGAGCGGTGACGTCGAGCGAGCGCGGCGCGAAGCCGGCGGCGAGGACCTCGACGCGGTAGGCGCCGCCTGGGACGGAGACGGTGGCGGCGCCGTCGGCTTTCGTGGTCTGGATGGCGGCGACGGAGCTGCCGCGGTAAACGGTGACGCGCGCGCCCGCCACGACGGCGGACTGCGGGTCGGTGACCTTGACGGTGAGCTCGGCGGAGAAGGCGACGGTGGAAGAGAGCAGCAGGAAGAGCAGGAGACGGCGCACGGGAATCCTCCTTTGCACGCGAAAGGGGTGGGGATTGCGGTCCGCGCCGGTCTCCTGGCTTTACGAGGATCATGGCCCGGGCGCCTTCCCATCCCGCCGAGCGGGACAGTGGCGAACGGGCGATCCTCCTGACAGTTGCGCGGCAGCGCGGGAATCTCACCCGCTTCTCGACGCGCGGACCAAAAGGAAGTTGCGAAAGAGCTGAGCCTGTGTCGGCCGAAGAAGGTTACCGGCGGGACGAGGGAAAGTCAAAAGCACAACACCAAAAGCACAACACCAAGGACACAAAGGTCTCACAAAGGAGCTCACGAAGCGTTGCGGGTCAGTGCGCGAAGATTCTCTTCGGCGAAGATGCGGACGCGGTCGAGGGCGGCCTGGAGCTCCTGGTGATAGCGCTGCATGGCGGGCTCGTCGGCGTCGGGGGGAACGAACATGTAGCGGCTCACGCGGACCAGGACGCGCGCGAAGGGCTTGGGGATGATGAAGTCGTCCCAGGTGTTGAGGATCCAGGCGCGGTCGACGGCGTAGTGGAAGACGAGCATCGGCTTCTGGGTGGACTTGGCGAGCAGCACCGGGCCGGGCTTGGCGACGTACTTGGGGCCGCGGGGGCCGTCGATGGTGAAGGCGACGGTGTGGCCGGCCTCGATGAGCTTGCGCATCTCGAGCAGCGCGCGGGCGCCGCCGCGCGAGCTGGAGCCGCGCACCGGGAGGAAGCCGAAGTGCTCGATGGTGCGCGCGATGTATTCGCCGTCTTCGGATCGCGAGGTCATCACGCCGATGTCGCGCCCGCGGTAGTGCCAGCACGCCGGCAGGATGCAGCGGTGCCAGAAGCTGTAGATGGTGGCGGGGACGCAGAACTCGGGCGGCCCGCCCTCTTCGATGGAGACGGTGACGCGCAGAGTGACGCCGATGAGGCGGAGGATGAGAGCGGCGAGGGTCCCGCCAAGCCAGAAGAGGAACGAGTTGCGCGCGGGACGCGGCGATTCGTCGGCGATGGCGGGCGTGGGGTCGGACACTGGAGGGATTGTAACTGCGCGGCCGGAAACGCAGGTCCCTCGACTCGTCCGCCGCAGCGGACTCGCTCGGGATGACCTCCGTTCAGGGAGTGAAGGCTTTCTTCAGGCGCTCCCAGGTCACGGTGAGGTCTTCGGGGAGGACGCGAGTCTCGGCGACGGTGGTCATGAAGTTGGAGTCGGCGGACCAGCGCGGCAGGACGTGCATGTGGATGTGTCCGGCGACGCCGGCACCGGCGGCCTTGCCGATGTTCATGCCGATATTGACGCCTTCGGGGCGGTAGACCTGGCGCAAGACGGCGTCGAGGCGCTGGGTGAGGGCCATCATCTCTTCGGCGGCGGGCTGGGGGAGCTGCGCGAGCGTGTCGAGGTGCGCGGTGGGGACGACCATCACGTGTCCGGAGGTGTAGGGGAAGGCGTTGAGGACGATGTAGCAGTGGCGGCCGCGGTGGACGATGAGGGCCTTGCGGTCGTCGGGCGCCTGGGCGAGTTGGCAGAAGATGCAGCCGTCGACTTTTTCGGCCTGCGAGACGTAGGCGTAGCGCCAGGGCGTGAAGATGCGGTCCACGAAGGACAATGTACACGCGGGCGATGTCCTGCCGTGCTGAAAATGCGGGCGGCGCGGGTTTGACACTCCGGAGGGGGGTCGCTATAGTGGAAGAGTCTCGGAGCGATGAGCTCCGCAGATCCGGCCGCTGGTTTTCCAGCCTTCGTTCTTGGAACTCCTCGTGGGTATTCCCGCCGCACCGACCCGTGCGAGAGCTTCTGACGCAAGGCTCCGACCCTGAAGACTTCGAGGCCCGAACTTCCCCCAAGCATCCGGCGCGCGCCGGGTGAAGGTTTTTAACGTTGGCAGACGAGACGACAGTCCGGACCGAAGAGCAGCAGCAAGAGCCAACGCAGGCGGAAGCCCCGCAGCCTCCCCAGACGCATCCCGCAGCAGCGCAGCAGAATCCTACTCCTGACGCCCGGGCCGCAGCCCCTCATACCCCGCCCGCGCGCAAAGACAAAGAGACCATGGAAGACTTCGCAACCGTCCTCGAAAACTTCGAAGCCGAAGCGGAAGCAGCCGCGTCGGCACAACACGAACATCGCGTCACCAAAGGCACCGTGATCAAGATCACGGAGAAGAGCGTGGTGGTCGACATCGGCCAGAAGAGCGAAGGCGTGGTGCCGCTCTCGGAGGTGACCGACCACGAGGGCAAGCCGCGCTTCCAGGTGGGCGACGAGATCCCGGTGATGGTGCTGGGAGGCGAGAGCGAAGAGGGCGGCATCCGGCTGTCGCACGAGCGGGCGCAGCGCTTCGGAGCGTGGGACGAGATCGAGAAGGCGTACAACGAGAAGGCGGCCATCAAGGGCCGCGTGATCGACCGGGTGAAGGGCGGGCTGTCGGTGGAAGTGGCGGGCGCGAAGGCGTTCCTGCCGGGCTCGCAGGTGGACGTGAAGCCGGTGCGGAACCTGGACGCGCTCAAGGGACAGGAGATCGAAGTCCGCGTCATCAAGCTGAACAAGAAACGCGGCAACGTGGTGGTCTCGCGCAAGGAACTGCTGGAAGAAGGCGTGAAGGAGAAGCGCGAGAAGACGCTGGCCGAGCTGCACGAAGGCGCGGTGCTGACCGGGACGGTGAAGAACCTGACCGACTACGGCGCGTTCGTGGACCTGGGCGGCATCGACGGGCTGCTGCACATCACCGACATGTCGTGGGGGCGGCTGACGCACCCGCGCGACCTGGTGAACGTGGGCGACGAGATCCACGTGAAGGTGCTGAAGTACGACACCGAGAAGCAGCGGGTGTCGCTGGGATTCAAGCAGCTCACGCCCGACCCGTGGCTGGATGCGGCGCACCGCTATCCGGTGGGAGCGCACGTGAAGGGGCGCGTGATCTCGGTGACCGATTACGGCGCGTTCGTGGAGCTGGAACAGGGGATCGAGGGGCTGGTGCACGTCTCGGAAATGACGTGGTCGAAGCGGATGAAGCATCCGTCGAAGCTGGTGAAGGTGAACGACCAGGTCGAGACCATCGTGCTGAACGTGAACCCGACCGACCGGCGGATCTCGCTGGGCATGAAGCAGCTGGAGACGAACCCGTGGGAGACGCTGCACGAGAAGTATCCCAACGGCGCGATCGTCGAGGGCAAGGTGCGGAACCTGACCGACTTCGGCGCGTTCGTGGAAGTCGAGGACGGGATCGACGGGCTGGTGCACGTCTCGAACATGAGCTGGACGAAGCGCATCAAGCATCCGTCGGAAGTGCTGAAGAAGGGCGACAAGGTGAAGGCGGTGGTGCTGGGCATCGAGCCGGAGCAGCGGCGCCTTTCGCTCGGGATGAAGCAGCTCCAGCCCGACGTGTGGGAGACGTTCTTCCAGACGCACAAGATCGGCGACGTGGTGCACGGCAAGGTGATGCGCACGGCGACGTTCGGCGCGTTCGTCGAGATCGCGCAGGGCGTGGAAGGGCTGTGCCACAACTCGGAGGCGGTGGACGCGAGCGGCGCGCCCCTGAAGCTCGAGGCGGGCATGGAGCACGAGTTCAAGATCATCAAGATGAACCCGGAAGAGAAGAAGGTGGGGCTCTCGATCCGCGCGGTGGGCGAAGAGGCCAGCCGCCAGGAAGTGGAGCACTACAAGCAGCCGGCGAAGAGCGAGGGCAAGAGCTCGTCGTCGGGCTCGGGGGCGACCACGTCGCTGGGCGACCTGATCAACTGGAAGCGCGCGAGCAACGAAGACCGGTAAGGTTCCTGAAGGTCCAAGGCCGCCCGAAAGGGCGGCCTTTTTGTTTGTGCCGTCGGCTGAAGCCGACTGGGGAGTCGACATGGGAACTGTTCCCAGGGCTTACGCCCTGGGCTAACGAATGGCGTCCCGCTGCGCGGGACTGGTGTGTCGCTTCGCGGGCTGTTCAGGGCTTTGGAAACAGTCGTTGGCAAGCCACATCGAAGCACGGCGCCGGTAGCGAAGAGCCAGTCCGAAGGACGGGATTCGTTAGCCCAGCACGTAAGTGCTGGGAAATCGTCCCGGAGGAAGAATGAGTCGGCTTTAGCCGACGGCACAGAGAAGGGCTACTTGGCGGTGTCGATGTGGAGGTTGATGCGGGCGGAGGTGCGCGAGTCGAAGGAGCTGAGGACCTTGGTGTCGGAGCGCTTGCCCTTGTACTCGGCGAAGATCTCGTAATCGGTGTTGGGCGAGAGAGCGTTGAAGCGGTAGCTGCCGTCGTCGCCGGCATAGAGGCTCTTCACGGCCAGGGTCTTGGTGTTCTTGAGGTAGACGACGGCGGCGGGCAGCGGGGCGTCCCCCTGGCCGTAGATGTAGCCCTCGAGCGTGCGGAGCGTGCTCTCCTTCTTCTTTTCCGGCGGGACGGCCCAGGCCAGCACGGCGCCCGAGACGGTCAGAGCCGCCAGCGACAGCACGACGATGCGGAACAGCTTGTTCACGACCTTCTCCTTTGGAGACGCCCAGAAGGGCGACTCTACCCTATATGGTGAGCCTACCGTAAAGCATGACTTGGGGTTCTACTCTGTTAGATGCAGGCTGACGTCCACGCGCTCGTCATTCTCCACGTGGACCTTGGCCTCGGGCTTGGGGCCCCTGGTGTCGAGGTCGGCGGTGATGACGTAGTCGGCGGCGCCGGCGGGGACGCGCAGGGCGAACTCGCCACGGCGGTCGGAGACGCCCTCCCACTTGGCCTTCTTCTGGTCGGCGCGGCGGACCTTGAGCCTGACGCCCCAGGCGGGCCGGCCGTCGGGCGCCCAGACGGTGCAAAAGATGAGCGCGTAGGGCTTCTCTTCCTGCCTGGGCGGGGCGGCGGAGAGCAGGCCGGCGGCGAGCAGCGGGACGAGCGCGGCGAGCAGGGCGCGGCGGCTAGTAGTCACCGTTCTCATCCTCGTCTTCGGCTTCCTCCTCGTCGTCCTCGTCGTCGCTCACGAGCTTGAGCTCGAGAGGGTGGGTGGTCACGACCTCGAAGTCGGTGCCACACTCGGAGCAGGAGACGATCTCGCCTTCATCGACCTCTTCGGCGTCGACGTCGAGATCGGTTTCGCATTCTGGGCAGAGGAGCATCGCAACTCCTTGGGATCTTGGGGCGCACCACAAATGGTGCAGCGGTTGATGGCGCAAGCCCCTCGGTATATTTAGAATCTCCGGCAGCCGCCGTCAATAGCGGCACACCCTTCTTTTCGGAGACGGCCAGAAGGCCGTCTCTACTGTGAAAGGATCCCTCCATGCGACGGTCACACCGGTTCCTGGTGCTGGCACTGATCCCCTTGGTCTGCGGCAGCGCTTGGGCGCAGCGGCCGGCGCGGCAGCAGATCGACCCGCAGATCGCCTCCGCGGTGCGAGACGTCTCGCCGGCGCGGGTGAAAGCGACCATCGAGAAGCTGGTGAGCTTCGGGACGCGCAACTCGCTCTCGTCCAACGACCCTGAGATGGCGAAGCAGGGCAAGGGTGTGGTCGCGGCGCGGGAGTGGATCAAGAGCGAGTTCGAGCGCTACTCGCAGGCGTGCGGCGGATGCCTGGAGGTGCAGTACGACCAGTGGACGCAGGAGCCGGGGCGGCGGGTGCCGCAGCCCACCGACATGGCCAACGTCTACGCGGTGCTGCGGGGGACGGATGCGCTGCAGGCCAGGCGCATCTACCTGGTGACCGGGCACTATGACTCGATGCCGTCGAGCCCGACCGACCCGAAGACCAATGCTCCGGGCGCAAACGACGATGCCAGCGGCACGGCGGTGAGCCTGGAGTGCGCGCGCGTGCTGAGCAAGAAGAAGGTTCCGGCGACCATCATCTTCCTCACCGTGGTGGGCGAGGAGCAGGGACTGCTGGGGGCGGCGCACTTCGCGAAGATGGCGAAGGAGCAAGGCTGGCAGATCGAGGGCGTGCTGAACAACGACATCGTGGGCGGCGTGAAGGCGCCGGGGCAGGACCCGAGCATCGTGCGGGTATTCAGCGAGGGCGTGCCGGCGGCGGCGACGGAGGAGCAGGTGCGGATGATCCGCAACCTGGGCGGGGAGAGCGATTCGGCCTCGCGGCAGCTGGCGCGCTATGTCCGGGAAGTCGCGAAGAAGTACCTGGCCAAGACGGATTTCGGGCCGAAGCTGGTGTTCCGGCGCGACCGCTACCTGCGGGGCGGGGACCACACGGCGTTCAACGAGCAGGGGTTCGCGGCGGTGCGGTTCACGGAGTACCGCGAGGAATACAGCCACCAGCATCAGGACCCGCGGACGGAGAACGGCATCGAATATGGAGACCTGCCGAAGTACGTGGACTTCGAGTACGTAGCGAACGTGGCGCGGCTGAACGCGGCGACGCTGGCGTCGCTGGCGAGCGCGCCGCCTCCGCCGGAGAAGGTCACGCTGCTGGCGGAGAAGCTGGAGAACGACACCTCGCTGGTGTGGGAGCCCTCGACCGGAGCGACCAGCTACGAGGTGCTGTGGCGCCCCACCACGGCGGCGGAGTGGGAGAACGTGGAGCAGGCCGGCAACGCAACCCAGGCGACGCTGAAGCGCTCGAAGGACAACGTGGTGTTCGCGGTGCGCGCGGTGGACAAGCAGGGCCACAGGAGCCTGCCGGTGGTCCCGACGCCGAAGATCGGGTCGGCGCTCCCGCGGCCGCAGCAGCCGGCGGCGGCGGAGAAGAAGCCCGAGGAGAAGAAGTAGCAGCATGACGACGCGAAGAATGATGTCCGGTGGTGGAGGCGGAGGCGGGATGACGCTGAGCTTCCCGCCGTTCACGCGGGCGGTGAAGTGGATCATCGGGATCAACGTGGTGGTGTACTTCGTCCACGCGGTGCTGGGGATGGCGCCGGCGGGCGAGCCGCTGGCGCGGCTGATGGAGAAGTTCCTGCTGCTGGTGCCGGCGCTGGCCGTGCGCGGCTGGGTGTGGCAGGTCGCGACCTATTCGTTCGTCAACCTGTCGCTGCTCGCACTGATCTTCGGCATGCTCATCATCTGGTTCCTGGGAGCGATGCTGGAGTCGAGCTACGGGACGCGCTGGCTGGTGCGCTACTACGCCATTTGCTCACTGGGCGCGGCCGCCGGGACGATCGCGATGGCGTACTCGGGCATCGTGCCGAACGCCCCCGAGATGGCGATGGGCGGCGTGGCGGGCGTCTACCTCGGCTTCCTGATCGCGTTCGGCATCCTGTTCGGCGAGATGGAGTTCATGATGTTCCCGCTTCCCTTCTTCATGAAGGCGAAGTACCTGGCGGGAGTGACGCTGATCATCGCCCTGCTGATGGCCGTGAGCGGCCCGGGCGGGCTGCTGAACCTCGGCCAGCTGGGCGGGCTGATCGCCGGGTTCGTCTACATCAAGTTCTTCCACGGCGCGACAGCGCGCCGGCCGGCGGCGGGCGTGGGGCGCGGGCTCTCCGACCGCGGGTTCGGAACCGCCACGCGAATGGCGCCGAAAGAGGGCCTGTTCGCGCGCTGGAAGAACGCCTACTACCGCTGGAAGCGCCGGAGGGCGGCGCGCAAGTTCGAGGTCTACATGCGCGAGCACGACCGCGACGTGAAGTTCGACGAGTACGGCAACTACATCCCGCCGGCGGACGAGAAGCCCGGCAAGGGCAACGGCGAAGGCAAGGGCGGCTGGGTGAACTGATCGCCGCTTGACGATTGCCGATTGCCGATTTGCGCCGGCGAGTCGCCGGCGCCTACCTTCTAAGTTTTCTCGGGTTTCCCGCCGTGGTATATTCCGGCTCTCCCCAACCAACTGAAATCCTATGAAAACTACACGTCTTCTCTTTTCTTTGGCGGTGGTGGTCGCATGCCTCGCGCAGATGAGCTTCGGCGAGACGGCGGCGCAGCGCGCGCGGCGGTGGAAACAGCCGAGGGGGCTGGCCGAGATCCTGACGAACCATCGCGAGGCGCAGGGCATGGGCGCCTATGGGCGCGAGAAGCTGCGCGGGCTGGACGAGATCCGGGTGACGCGGCGCGTGACCCGCGAGGGCGACGCGCCGTACTCCGACGCCTGCCAGGCGAAGGAGCCGGACCGCATCCGGTGGGAGACCGCCGGGACGCTGGTCATCAACACCGCGACCTTCCGCGTGGAGACCGACAAGTCGGGCGAGATGAAGCGGCGCTCGCCGGAGCGTTACAACGACAGCGTGATCGCGATGTGCATGATCTCGCCGTCAAAAAGTGCGACGGTGGAGAAGGTGCGGCTGGTGGGGCGCGAGAAGCTGAACGGCAAGCCCACCATCCACCTGCTGGCGATGGACGACGTCGGGAACTACGACGAGTGGCTCGACGCCCGGGACTACACGCTGGTGCAGCGCAAGCAGAGCGGCGTGATCCTGAGCACGACGGAGGAGTGGAGCGACTTCCGGAACATCAGCGGACTGATGGTGCCGTTCCAGAAGGTCACGCGGAACACCTCGACGCTGAACCCGTGGACCGAGACCGAGACGCTGACCAAGCTGGACTTCGATCCGCAGATACCGGACGCGGACTTCACGGTGGAGGCGGCGACGGCGCGCGCGCCGAAGCCGAGCGCGCCGCAGACGAGCCAGCCGGAGAAAGAGCCGCAGGGCGCGATCACGGCGAACATCGGGGCGATGCCGGTGAGCCGCAAGGTCGGGCAGGGCGAGATCTACTCGCCGGCGTGCAGCGACGCGACCAACAGCCTGACCGTCTTTGAAGAGCGGATGGACTCGAACGACCCGGCGAAGGACATGCGCGTGACGCTGACCAACACCAGCCTGGAAGACCTGTGGGTGGAGCGCGTGAACTGCGGCGAGGGCGGCCGGATGAAGCCGCTCGAGATCCGGCAGTGCGTCTACGGCTCGAAAACGGGCTGGGTGGCGCTGGCGGCGAAGTACAAGGACGTGCGCGACGCGAGCGACGCGAAGGTGTCGAGCGCGTGCGGCGCGGCCTTCGACGCCGCGGTCGCGGTCGTCAAAGGCAGGAAGTAGCTAGCGTTTGCGGGCGCCGGCGGGGCGGATGCGCGGGGCGCGGCGGCGCTCTTTCGCGCCCGGCGGCGAGGCGCCGTCGGGCGAGCCGACCACGTGCAGGCGCATGAAGTTGGTGGAGCCGGAGGCCTGCTGCGTGCCGGCGACGATGCCCAGGATGTCGCCGGGCGCGACGGCGTGGACGCGCTCCAGTTCCTTCTCCGCCAGTTCGACCATGTCCTCGGTCGAGGGCGCGTGCTTGCACGGCATGGCGGTGACTCCCCAATAGAGGTTGAGGCGGTTGCAGACGGTCGGGACGTGCGCGAAGGCGTAGATCTGAGCCTTGGGGCGGTACTTGGAGATGGGGCGGGCGGTGGTGCCGGTGGCGGTGAAGACGCCGATGGCGCGCATGTCGAGGTCCTCGGCGGCGTGCGCGATGGACTCGCAGATGGTCTCGGAGATGGAGAGCTGGCGGCGGTCGCGGCGGCGCATCTTGCCGTTGGCGCCCATGTGCTCCTCGGTCTCGACGATGATGCGGGCCATGATGCTGACGGCCTCGCGCGGGTACTTGCCGCTGGCGGTCTCGGCGGAGAGCATGACGGCGTCGGTGCCGTCGAAGACGGCGTTGGCGACGTCGGAGGCCTCGGCGCGCGTCGGCCGCGGGTTCTCGATCATGGACTCGAGCATCTGGGTGGCGGTGATGACGGGCTTCCGCCACTCCGAGGCGCGGCGGATGATGTGCTTCTGGATGACCGGGACCTTCTCCGGCGGCATCTCGACGCCGAGGTCGCCGCGCGCGACCATCACGCCGTCGGCGACGTCGAAGATCTCTTCCAGGTGCTCGATGGCCTGCGGTTTCTCGAGCTTGGCGATGACGGGGACGTCGGAGTCGTGCGCCCTGACGATCTTCTTGACCGCGAGGACGTCGTTGGCGGTGCGGATGAAGGAGATGGCGACGGCGTCGACGCCATGCTTGAGGCCGAAGACGAGGTCCTTCTCGTCCTTCTCGGTCATGGAGGGCATGGAGAGCGCGGCGCCAGGGATGTTGATGCCCTTGTGCTCGCCGAGCAGGCCGCCGTTGATGACCTCGGTCTCGACGTCGTCGCCGCGGATGGCGAGGACGCGCAGCTCCATCAGGCCGTCGGCGAGCAGGATGTGCATGCCGGGCTGGACGTCGCGCGCGAGGGTGTCGACGGTGGTGGAGATGAGCGCGGGGGTGCCGAGGATGTCGCGGGGCGTGAGCGTGACCTTGCTGCCCTGCTTGAGCATGACCGGCAGGCGGTTCTTGAAGCGGCCGGTGCGCATCTTCGGGCCTTGCAGGTCCTGCAGGATGCAGATGGAGCGCCCTTCCTTCTGCGCGACGCGGCGCAGGCGCTCGATGACGCGCGCGTGCTCTTCGTGCGTGCCGTGGGAGAAGTTGAGGCGGGCGACGTCCATGCCGAGCCGCATGAGGTCGCGCATGGCGGCCTCGGAGCTGGAGGACGGGCCGAGGGTGCAGACGATCTTGGCGCGGCGGCGGCCGTGATACGGCGAGCCTTCCGTCCAAGTCTCGCCCGGATGGATGGGTTCGATGATGGCCATGGAAACGTACAGTCTACCGCACGGCGGCGGGTTTCCCGGCGGCGGGGTTACTGGGCGGGTTCATGGCAAGCGCGGCGTTGCGGCGGTCTTCCAGCACGATGCGCGGGTAGACGAGCGCGTTGAATTCCGCGCCGATGAGCACGGTGATGGAGACGATGTAGGTCCAGACGAGCAGAGCGATGGCGGCGCCCAGCGAGCCGTAGATGGCGGTGTAGTTGGCGTAGCGCGTGACGTACCAGCCGAATCCGACGGTGGCGGTGAACCAGAAGACGGTGGCCAGCGTGGCGCCGGGCAGCACGCGGTAGTAGGGCTGGGTGCGCGGAATGCCCCAGTGGTAGATGAGCGAGAGCACGGCGATGGACGTGAGGGTGGAGATGAGCCAGCGGCCGGCCTGCCAGAGCAGGAGCACAGCGAGTCCGATCTCGCGCGTGGAGTGCTGGATGAGCCAGGTCTGGATCTGGTTGCCGAAGCCGACCAGGATGGTGGCGAGGGTCATGGGAGCGAACGAGAACAGCACGAGCAGCAGCGCGACCGAGCGCTCCTTGAGCACGCCCCACTCGCGCGGCAGGCGGTAGGCGTTGCGGAAGCCTTCCATCCAGCTGATCATCACGCCGGAGGCGGCCATGATGGTGATGACGGAGGCGGAGAGGAGCAGGCGCGAGGGCCGGTGGTGGCCGCCTTCGAAGTACTGCATGGCGGCGGAGCGCGCGCCCGGCGGCATGATCTGGCCGACGGCGTTGGCGATCTCGCTCAGGAACTTCTCGGTGGTGTGCGAGGCGGCGAGCACGCCGGCGATGACCAGGAACAAGGGGAAGATGGTGAGGATGGCAGAGTAGGCCGCGGCCTTCGCGATGGCGAAGCAATCGTGCTCGAAAGCGCGCCAGATGGCGCGGCGGAGCAGGCGAAGGAAGTGGAGCATCGGGGCCATAGTCTAGTAGTGACCGGTGGTCAGTGGCCAGTGGTCAGTTGGTTTCGGCCATTTTCGCTCGGACTCGCCTCCTCGCTTGCCTGTACCGCCCCTCAAGGGGCTTTGGATCTTTCTTGGGCGCCCACCCAGCGCTTACGCGCTGGGCTAACGAATGCCGCCCTGCGGGCTGGGGCTAGCTCGCGCGAATTGCCTCGCTCAGGCAACGTGCATCGCCTAGCCGAAAGCAACGGGAACCGCCTGGCTGAAGCGACGCTCGCGGCCGGCCCAAGCCCCAGTCCCGCGCCAGCGGGACGCCATTCGTAAGCCCACCACGTGAGTGGTGGGAAAGCGCAGAGCATCGAGACCCGAGTCGGCTTCAGCCGACGGCACGTTCTTGCGCCGGCGAGTCGCCGGCGTCTACCCAAACAAAAGAAGAGGCGCGGTGGAGAGCCACCGCGCCCCGACTACTGTGGACTGTGCACCGTGGACTGTGGACTACTCCGCTGCCAGTTCCTCGGTCTCGCCTTCGGCGCGCAGCATCTCGAGCGCGCGTTCGGCTTCCTCGTACTCGCGCGACACCTGCTCCTGCACCTTCTGGGCGGCTTCTTCCAGCTCGGGCGAGAGGCGGACGTTGCGGTAGTACTCCATGCCGGTGCCTGCGGGGATGAGGCGGCCGACGATGACGTTCTCCTTGAGGCCGCGCAGGTGGTCGACCGCGCCCTGGATGCTGGCTTCGGTGAGCACGCGCGTGGTCTCCTGGAACGACGCCGCGGAGATGAAGGAATCGGTGGAGAGCGAGGCCTTGGTGATGCCCAGCAGGAGCGGGCGGCCGGTCGCCGGGCGTCCGCCGTTCTGGATGGCCTTCTCGTTCTCCTCGCGGAAGCGGAACTTGTCGACCTGCTGCTCGAGCAGGAAGGCAGTGTCGCCCACGTCTTCGACCTTCACCCAGCGCATCATCTGGCGCACGATGACCTCGATGTGCTTGTCGGAGATGTTGACGCCCTGGAGGCGGTAGACCTCCTGGATCTCGTTGACGAGGTAGGCCTGCAGCTCCTTCTCGCCGAGGACAGCGAGGATGTCGTGCGGGTTGAGGGGGCCGTCCATGAGCGGCTCGCCGGCGCGGACGCGCTCGCCTTCCTGGACGTTGACGTGCACGCCGCGCGGGATGGAGTACTCCTTCTCCGTGCCGTTGTCGGCGGTGACGTAGATCTTGCGCATGCCCTTGGAGATCTCGCCGAAGCGGACCGCGCCATCGATCTCGCTGATGACGGCAGTCTCGCGGGGCTTGCGCGCTTCGAACAGCTCGACGACGCGCGGCAGGCCGCCGGTGATGTCCTTGGTCTTGGTGGTCTCGCGCGGGATCTTGGCCAGCACGTCGCCCGGGTGGACGGTGTCGCCATCCTGGACCATCAAGTGGGCGCGCGACGGCATGAGGTAGCGCTTGGTGGACTTGCCTTTCACCACGACGGCGGGCTGGCGCTTCTCGTCGGGCGTCTCGGTGACGACGTGACGGGAGAGGCCGGTGACCTCGTCCACTTCCTCGTGGAGGGTGAGGCCTTCCTGCAGGTCCTTGAACTGCACGGTGCCGCCGATCTCGGTGAGGATGGCGAAGGTGTACGGATCCCACTCGACCAGGACCTGGCCGAGCTGGACGGGCGAGCCTTCCTCGACCTTGATCTTGGCGCCGTAGACGACGGCGTAGCGCTCCTTCTCGCGGCCCTTGTCGTCGACCACGGCGATGGAGCCGGCGCGGTTCATCACGACCAGGCCACCTTCCTTGGAGCGGACGGTGACGAGGTTGATGAAGCGGACGGTGCCGTTGTTCTTGGCGTCGAGGCGCGACTGCTCGCTCACGCGGGAAGCCGTGCCGCCGATGTGGAAGGTGCGCATGGTGAGCTGCGTGCCGGGCTCGCCGATGGACTGGGCGGCGATGACGCCGGTGGCTTCACCGAGCTCGACCATGCGTCCGGAGGCGAGGTTGCGCCCGTAGCAGGCGACGCAGACGCCGCGCTTGGACTCGCAGGTGAGCACGGAGCGGATCTTGACGCGCTCGATGCCGGCCGACTGGATGGCGGAAGCGAGCTCCTCGGTGATCTCGTGGTTGACGTCGACGATGACGTTGCCTTCGTAGTCCTTGATCTTCTCGAGCGAGACGCGGCCGACGATGCGGTCGCGCAGCGGCTCGATGATCTCGCCCGACTCGACGATGGACCCGACGAAGATGCCGTCGACGGTGCCGCAGTCCTGCTCGCTGACGATCACGTCCTGGGCGACGTCGACGAGGCGGCGGGTGAGGTAGCCGGAGTCGGCGGTCTTGAGCGCGGTATCGGCCAGGCCCTTGCGCGCGCCGTGCGTCGAGATGAAGTACTCGAGCACGGTGAGCCCCTCGCGGAAGTTCGCCGTGATGGGCGTCTCGATGATCTCGCCCGAAGGCTTGGCCATCAGGCCGCGCATGCCGGAGAGCTGGCGGATCTGCTGCTTGGAGCCGCGAGCGCCGGAATCGGCCATGACGTAGATGGGGTTCATGTTGCCGGACTTGTCGGCTTCCTGCATGACGCCGAACATCTCGTCGGCGACCTTTTCGGTCACGTTCGACCAGATCTCGACGACCTTGTTGTAGCGCTCGCCGTTGGTGATGGCGCCGTCGAGGTACTGCTGCTGGACGGCGATGACCTGCTTATCGGCGGCGCCCACGAGCTGCTTCTTGTGCTCGGGGATGACCATGTCGTCGATGCCGATGGAGAGGCCCGAGCGGGTGGCGTAGAGGAAGCCGAGCTGCTTGAGGCCGTCGAGCATCTTCACGGTGACTTCGAGCCCGAAGCGCAGGTAGCAGTAGTTGACGAGCTGTCCCACGCCCTTCTTCTTCAGGAGGCCGTTGATGTACGGCATCTCCTCGGGCAGGTGGTCGTTGAGGATGGCGCGGCCGACGGTGGTCTGGACGAACTGGCGGTCGAAGTTGACCGGGTCGGTGTGCACGATGTCCTGGTCGTCGTACGCCGAGGTGAGGTCGATGACCTCGCCGGAGTAGCGCAGGCGGATGGGCGTGAGGGTTTCGACCTCGCCCATCTCGAGCGCGAGCAGGACCTCGTCGACGTTGGCGAAGGCGCGGCCTTCGCCCTTGGCGCCGGGCTTGGACTTGGTCAGGTAATAGAGGCCGAGCACCATGTCCTGGGTGGGGACGGTGATGGGGTGTCCCGACGCGGGCGACAGGATGTTGTGCGAGCTGAGCATCAGCACGCTGGCCTCGATCTGCGCTTCGGGCGAGAGCGGGATGTGGACGGCCATCTGGTCGCCGTCGAAATCGGCGTTGAACGCCGTGCAGACGAGCGGGTGGATCTTGATGGCCTTGCCTTCCACCAGCACCGGCTCGAACGCCTGGATGCCGAGGCGGTGGAGGGTCGGGGCGCGGTTCAGCAGGACCGGGTGGTCCTTGATGACCTCTTCCAGGATGTCCCAAACGATGGGCTCCTGCTGCTCGACCATCTCCTTCGCCTGCTTGATGGTGGTGCACTGCCCGGTCTGCTCGAGCCGGTGATAGATGAAGGGCTTGAAGAGCTCGAGCGCCATCTTCTTGGGCAGGCCGCACTGGTGGAGCTTGAGCTCGGGACCGACGACGATGACCGAACGGCCGGAGTAGTCGACACGCTTGCCGAGCAGGTTCTGGCGGAAGCGTCCCTGCTTGCCCTTGAGGGTGTCGGAGAGCGACTTGAGCGGGCGGTTGTTGGCGCCCCGCAGCACGCGGCCGCGGCGACCGTTGTCGAACAGCGCGTCGACCGCCTCCTGCAGCATGCGCTTCTCATTGCGCACGATGACCTCGGGGGCGTGCAGGTCCATCAGCTTCTTCAACCGGTTGTTGCGGTTGATGACGCGGCGATAGAGATCGTTGAGGTCGGAGGTGGCAAAGCGGCCGCCATCGAGCGGCACGAGCGGGCGCAGCTCGGGCGGGATGACCGGGATGACGTCGAGGATCATCCACTGCGGCTTGTTGCCGGAGCGGCGGAAGGCCTCGACGACTTTCAGGCGCTTGGCGTACTTGAGCCGCTTCTGGAGCGAGGGCTCGTGCTTCATCTTGTCGCGCAGCTCGGTGGAGAGCTCTTCCACCTCGACGCGCTTCAGGAGTTCCTTGATGGCCTCGGCGCCCATCATGGCGCGGAAGCCGGTGGGACGGTACTGCGCGTCGAGCTCGCGGAACTGGGCTTCGTCGCGGATGACCTCGCGGTCCTTCACCGGGGCATCGCCCGGCTCGACCACGACGTAGGCCTCGAAGTAGAGGACGCTCTCGAGGTCGCGCAGCGAGATATCGAGTAGGTGGCCGATGCGCGAGGGCAGGCCCTTGAAGAACCAGACGTGGGAGCAGGGCGAGGCGAGCTCGATGTGGCCGAGGCGCTCGCGGCGGACTTTCGAGAGCGTGACTTCGACGCCGCACTTATCGCAGATCACGCCGCGGTGCTTCATGCGCTTGTACTTGCCGCAGAGGCACTCCCAGTCGGTGACCGGCCCGAAGATACGGGCGCAGAACAGGCCGTCGCGCTCCGGCTTGAAGGTGCGGTAGTTGATCGTCTCCGGCTTGGTGACTTCGCCGTGCGACCAGCTCCGGATCTTCTCCGGGGAGGCAAGGCTGATACGGATGCTGTCGAAATCCGCGATCTGATTACCGAGGTCGAATGGGCTCGAACGGTACAAGGTGTTCCTCCTGCCTCCAGTGGCCAGTGGTCAGTGACCAGTGGCCAGCCATCGCTGGCGACCGGCGTCGGAAGCGACCGCCGGTACTTCAGGATCCCTTTCAGCCATGACCTGGGCGGTGTTCACTGACCACCGACCACTGGCCACTGGCCATTAGTCCGCCGCGGCGCTGGCGACCTGCTTGCGGCCGTCGCCGCCCATCGTCTTGATGAGCTCGACGTCGAGGCAGAGCGACTGCAACTCGCGGATGAGAACGTTGAACGATTCGGGCACGCCCGGCTCGATGGCCGCCTCGCCCTTGACGATGGCCTCGTAGATCTTGGTGCGGCCATAGACGTCGTCGGACTTGGCGGTCAGGAGCTCCTGCAGGATGTAGGCGGCGCCGTAAGCTTCCAGCGCCCACACTTCCATCTCGCCGAAGCGCTGTCCGCCGAACTGCGCCTTGCCGCCCAGCGGCTGCTGGGTGATGAGCGAGTACGGTCCGATGGAGCGGGCGTGGATCTTGTCGTCGACCAGGTGCGAGAGCTTGAGCATGTAGATGTAGCCGACGGTGACGGGCTGCTCGAACTTGTCGCCGGTCATGCCGTCGTAGAGGGCGGTCTTGCCGGATTCCGGGAGGCCGGCCTCGCGCAGCAGGCCCTTGATCTCCTTCTCGCGCGCGCCGTCGAAGACGGGCGAGCCGAAGTAGGCGCCGTGCTTCATGCCGCGGGCCACGCTGACCAGCTGCTCGTCGTCGAGATCCATGAGGACGTCGAGGAAAGCCGAGTCCTTGTAGATCTGCTTGAGCTCGCGGCGGATGGCCTCCTCGCGGTTGTTCTCCGCGAGCAGCTGCGAGATGCGCTTGCCGAGCTCGTGTCCGGCCCAGCCGAGGTGCGTCTCGAGGATCTGGCCCACGTTCATACGGGAAGGCACGCCGAGCGGGTTGAGGACGATCTCGACGGGCGTCCCGTCGGCGAGGTAGGGCATGTCCTCTTCCGGCAGGATGCGGGCGATGACGCCCTTGTTCCCGTGGCGGCCGGCCATCTTGTCGCCGACCGAGAGCTTGCGCTTCATGGCGACGTAGATCTTGACCAGCTTGATGACGCCCGGGGGCAGCTCATCGCCCTTGCGGAGCTTCTCGATCTTCTCGTTGACGATCTTGCGGAGCACGTCGATCTGGCGCGAGGTCATCTCCTCGATCTCGTCGATCTGCTCGTTGACGCGCGGGTCCTTGTCGGCGAACTTGATGCGCTTGAGGTTGCGGGTGGAGATGCGCTCGATGGTCTCGCGGTCGACGACCGTGCCCTTGGTGAGCAGGCGCTTGTTGGTGCGCTCGTCGTGCAGGTCGGCCTGGGCTTCCTTGCCGCCGAGGATGGCTTCGAGGCGCTTGAGGCGCTCGTCGGTCAAGATGCGGATCTCGTCCGAGAGGTTCTTCTCGAGCTTCTCGATCTGCGTGGCCTCGATGGCCTTGGCGCGCTCGTCCTTCTCCTGGCCCTTGCGGGAGAAAATCTTGACGTCGACGATGGTGCCCTCGATGCCCGGGGGGCAGGTGAGCGAGGCGTCGCGCACGTCGCCGGCCTTTTCGCCGAAGATGGCGCGCAGCAGCTTCTCTTCCGGCGTGAGCTGGGTCTCGCCCTTGGGCGTGACCTTGCCCACCAGGATGTCGCCCTGCTTCACGGTGGCGCCGATGCGGATGACGCCCGACTCATCGAGATCGCGCAGGGCATTCTCGCTGACGTTGGGGATGTCGCGCGTGATCTCCTCGGGGCCGAGCTTGGTGTCGCGCGCTTCGATCTCGAACTCCTCGATGTGGATCGAGGTGTAGTAATCGTCGCGCACCATCTTCTCGGAAATGAGGATGGCGTCCTCGAAGTTGTAGCCGCGCCAGGGCATGAAGGCGACGAGCACGTTGCGGCCGAGCGCGAGCTCGCCCATCTCGGTGCAGGGGCCGTCGGCGATGACCTGGCCCTTCATCACGCGGTCGCCCTTCTTGACGATGGGCTTCTGGTTGATGCAGGTGTTCTGGTTGGAGCGCTTGAACTTGATGAGCTGGTAGATGTCGGAGCCGACCTCGCGCGAGAGCTGGCCGGGGTGGTGCTCACCCTCGACGCGCACGATGATGCGCTCGGAGTCGACGGAATCGATGATGCCGGAGCGGCGCGCGAGGACGACCGCGCCGGAATCGCGCGCGGTGACGCCTTCCATGCCGGTGCCGACGAGCGGCGCTTCGGCGCGGAGCAGCGGAACGCTCTGGCGCTGCATGTTGGCGCCCATGAGCGCGCGGTTCGCGTCGTCGTGCTCGAGGAAAGGCACGAGCGAGGCGGCGACGGAGACAAGCTGCTTGGGGCTGACGTCGACGTAGTCGACCTCGTCGCGGTGGACGAGGACGAAGTTGCCGGCCTTGCGGGCGTTCACCAGCTCGTGGACGATGCGTCCCTTGTCGTCGAGCTCGATGTTGGCCTGCGCGATGACGTGGCGGTCCTCCTCCCAGGCGGAGAGATAGAAGGAGAAGGGCTCGAAGTCGATGCGGCGCTTGCGGCTCTCCTTGAGGTCGGCGTTGGCCTTCTCGGCCTCGTGCTTCTCGATGTGGTCGGCGACGCGGTAGTCGGAGTCGCCGGCGTTCACGACGGTGACGTAGTCGAGCACGCGCGCGCCCTTCACGCGGCGATACGGCGACTCGATGAAGCCGTAGTCGTTGATGCGCGCGTAGCAGGAGAGCGACGAGATGAGGCCGATGTTCGGACCTTCCGGGGTCTCGATGGGGCAGATGCGTCCGTAGTGCGTGGGGTGGACGTCGCGCACCTCGAAGCCCGCGCGTTCGCGCGAGAGGCCGCCCGGTCCGAGCGCGGAGAGACGCCGCTTGTGCGTGATCTCCGAGAGCGGGTTGGTCTGGTCCATGAACTGCGAGAGCTGCGACGAGCCGAAGAACTCGCGGATGGCGGCCATGACCGGCTTGGCGTTGACCAGGTCGTGCGGCATCGCGGTCGACATCTCCTGGTAGACGCTCATCTTTTCCTTGATGGCGCGCTCCATGCGGACGAGGCCGATGCGGAACTGGTTCTCGAGCAGCTCGCCGACCGCGCGGACGCGGCGGTTGCCGAGGTGATCGATGTCGTCGACCGTGCCGATGTTCTTGCGCAGCTTGAGCAGGTAGCGGATGGTGGCGTAGAAGTCGTCGGGCTCGAGCGTGCGGTTGTCGAGGCCGGTGGCGTCCTGGTTCTCGAACAGCTTGATGTTGAACTTGAGGCGGCCGACGCGCGAGAAGTCGTACTTCCGCGGGTCGAAGAACATGCCGTGGAACAGGGCGGTGGCGGTGTCGAGGGTCGGCGGGTCGCCGGGACGCAGCTTGCGGTAGATCTCGATGAGCGCTTCCTGCGGGGTCTTGACGTTGTCCTTGCGCAGGGTGGCGGAGATCACGTTGCCCACGTCGTCGCGCTCGGGGAAGAACAGGTGGAGCTCCGAGACGCCGGCGTCGATGAGCTTGGCGAGCTTGTCGGCGGTGACTTCGGTGTTGGCCTCGAGCAGGACCTCACCCGAGCTGGTGTCGACGATGTCGGCGGCGGTGAAGGCGCCTTCGAGGTCGGTGGTGTCGATCTCGATCTCCGAGATCTTGGCCTTCTGGATGTCCTTGAGCACGGCAGGCGTGATCTTGCGGCCGGAGTGGACGATCTCTTCGCCGGACTTGGACTTGATGGAGTGCGCCAGCTTCAGGCCGAGCAGGTTGGTGGGACGCTCGACCGCCGGCTCCAGCGTCCAGTGCAGCTTCTTGTTCTTGATGGCGATGCGATCGACGGTATAGAACGTGCGCAAAATGTCTTCGTCGGAGCGCAGGCCGAGGGCGCGCAGGAAGATGGTGCCGAGGAACTTGCGCTTGCGGTCGATGCGGACGTACAGGATGTTCTTCTGGTCGTACTCGAACTCCACCCACGAGCCGCGGTAGGGGATGATCTTGCCGAGGAAGTAGGTGCGGTTGTTGGCGGTCTCGAAGAAGACGCCGGGCGAACGGTGGAGCTGCGAGACGATGACGCGCTCGGTGCCGTTGATGATGAACGTGCCGTTGTTGGTCATGAGCGGCACGTCGCCGAAGAAGACTTCCTGCTCCTTGATGTCGCGGATGGTCTTGTTGCCGGTCTCCGGGTCCTTGTCGAAGATGGTGAGGCGGATGGTGACCTTGAGCGGGGCGGAGTAGGTCATGCCGCGCTCTTCGCACTCGGCCATGTCGTACTTGAGCTGGAGGCCGACCGGGTCGCCGCACTTGTTGCAGAAGTCGGGCGTGTTGGAGTTGTAGGTGCCGCAGCGGTTGCAGAGCACGTCGCCGGAGTGGAACGGGTCGGTGATGACGGTGGAGCCGCAGTTCTTGCAGGTGGTGCGCAGGTGGTGCAGCCCCTTGAGGTGGCCGCACTTGCACTCCCAGTTGCCGATGGCGTAATCGACGAACTCGAGCTGCGAGACGTTGCGGAAGTCGGAGATGGGGAAAACGGACTGGAAGACACTCTGCAAGCCCGCTTCGTCGCGCTCGCTCGGCAGCTTGTCCATCTGCAGGAAGCGGTCGTAGGAGCGCTTCTGGACCTCGATGAGGTTCGGGATCTTGATGGTCGCCGGGATCTTGCTGAAATCGAGACGCGCGCGGGTGGCAGTGTTCTTGTTCGGCATCAACGGCTCCTATGTCGTGCGCCCGGCATCGCGCCGGACGGCCTGGCTTGCGCCAGGGCTGGTTTCGGCCGGGAGCGCGCGGACGCTCCCGGTTTGGTTCTAAAAATGCAGTCACGCCCGATGGGACAAGGTTCCCCTCGGGCGCCGTTTCAGGCGCTTAGACCAGCCTGCTCTGTGACTTCCCGCGCGTGTGTGGCCTTACTCCCCGGCACCCCGGGGCGAAAGAGCTTTGGAAGGCGGTGGAGATTTGATTCGGCCACCGCCCTCCCGGATTCAGGACAACGAGATCGAGCGAACGTCGGAGCGGACACGCGTCCGCCGACTGCTACTTGACCTCGACGGTCGCGCCGGCTTCGGTGAACTTCTTCTTGATGTTCTCCGCCTCTTCCTTGCCGACGCCTTCCTTGATCGGTTTGGGAGCGCCGTCGACCAGGTCCTTGGCTTCCTTCAAGCCGAGGCTGGTGACTTCGCGCACCGCTTTGATCACGTTGATCTTGTTGGCGCCCGCGGAGGTGAGGACCACGGTGAACTCGGTCTTCTCCTCCGCCGGAGCCGCGCCCGCCGCCGCCGCGCCGCCGCCGGCCATCATGACCGGAGCCGCCGCCGCCGCGGAGACGCCGAGGCGCTCCTCGAGCTTCTTCACGAGCTGCGCCGCGTCGAGCAGGCTCAACCCTACGATCTGTTCTTCCAACTGCTGAATGTCCGCCATCTCAGTTCTCCCAATAAGTTTGTCGTTGTGCTGTCCCATGCCGCCCTTGTCCACGTTTCCAGTGCTTCCCCGCCAGACCAACGGAGCCGCAACACGTGACAACGAACGACGAACCCTTCGCTGGACCGCCAGCACGACTCGATCCAGCAGAACCCTGGAGGCTTACGCCTCCTTGAACTTTTTCTTCTCCACGCCCTGGTTGAGCACCACGGCCATGTCGCGGCCGACGGCGTTCATCACGGTCACCAGGCGCTGCGCCGGCGCGTTGATGAGGAAGAGCAGCTTGGAGAAGATCTCTTCCTTCGACGGCATCGCGGCGAGCGCTTCCAGCTCTTTCACCGAGAGCGCGCGGCCTTCGACCACGCCGGTCTTGAACTTGAACTCCGGATTGTCCTTGGCGTACTTGGTGAGCGCCTTGGCGAGCGCGACCGGGTCGCCCGAGGTGTAGGCGATGGAGGTGACGCCCTTCAGGTCTTTCAGCGCGTTCTCGATCGCGGTGCCCTTGGCCGCGCGCTCCGCGAGCGTGTTCTTGACGACGGCGTAGCGGCCGCCGGCCGAGCGGACGCTCTTGCGCAGCTCGAAATCTTTTTCGACCGTCAGCTTCTCGAAGGTGGCGACGATCAGGTTGTTCACGCCCTTCAGGTCCTTGCTCAGCTTCTCGACCTGCTGCGTCTTTTTTGCCTTGGTAACGGCCATGTTCTTATGCTTCCCTTCTCAATCTCTTACTCTGTTGGGTTCCCTCGCTTCGCGCGGGAATCTCAACCTATCCCTTGGCCGCGTTCTCGGCGGCGGTAGTATCGAGCGCGATGCCCGGGCCCATCGAAGACGACAGATAGGCGGCCTTGATGTACTTGCCCTTGGCGGCGGCGGGCTTCGCCTTGATCACGCTGCTGATGAGCGTCTCGGCGTTCTCGATGAGCTTCTGAGCGTCGAACGACATCTTGCCCACCGGCACATGGACGAGCGCGGTCTTGTCGGTGCGGAACTCCACCTTGCCGGCCTTGACTTCCTGCACGGCGCGGGCGACGTCGAAGGTGACGGTGCCGGTCTTCGGGTTGGGCATCAGGCCCTTCGGTCCGAGGACTTTGCCGAGCTTGCCGACGGACTTCATCATGTCGGGCGTGGCGACGACGGCGTCGTAGTCCACCCAGTTCTCCTTCATGATCTTCTCGACCGTCTCTTCGCCGCCGACGATGTCGGCGCCGGCTTCCTGCGCCTCGCGCACCTTCTCGCCCGAGGCGATGACCAGGACTTTCTTCGACTTGCCCAGGCCGTGGGGCAGCACGACGGTGCCGCGGACCATCTGGTCGGCGTGTTTCGGGTCGACGCCCAGCCGCAACGTGACCTCGACCGTCTCGTCGAACTTGGCGAACTTCACTTTCTGCAGAAGGGGCACGGCGGCTTCCAGCGTGTACGGCTTGTTGCCGACCGCTTCGCGCGCCTTCGTGATGTTCTTCCCTGCTTTTCTCATCTGCTCTTCCTTCTCCCACCTCGGGGCATCAGTCCGCCGCGACGTGGTGCTTGCGAATCCGGGGCTAAAGCCCCAAAACCCTGGGTACGTCCCGACGCGGGCCTAAAGGCCCGCTCTTCCACCGCTACGCCACGACCTCGATGCCCATGCTGCGCGCGGTGCCCTTGACCGACTTGATGGCGGCTTCGAGCGAGGCGGCGTTGAGGTCGGGCATCTTCTGCTTGGCGATCTCGGCGACCTGCTTCTCGGTCACGGAGCCGACCTTCTGCTTGTTGGGCTCGCCAGAACCCTTGGCGACCTGCGCGGCGCGCTTGAGCAGGATGGAGGCCGGCGGCGTCTTGGTGATGAAGGTGAACGAGCGGTCGCTGTAGACCGTGATCACCACCGGCACGATGAGGCCGTCGAGCTCCTTCTGGCTCGTCTTGGCGTTGAACTGCTTGCAGAACTCCATGATGTTGACCTGCGCCTGGCCGAGGGCGGGGCCCACCGGCGGCGCCGGCGTCGCTTTGCCGGCCGCGATCTGGAGCTTGACTTGTCCTGTGACCTTCTTTGCCATCGCTTCTCTTCTTCTTCGGAGACGGCCAAAAGGCCGTCTCTACCGTGATTTCTTGCTACTGCAAGACCTGTTACGCGACCTTCTCGACCTGCCCGAACTCCAGCTCGACCGGTGTCGCGCGGCCGAAGATGGTGACCATGACCTTCAGGGTCTCGCGGTCTTCGTTGACCTCGTCGACGATGCCGGTGAAGTTGGCGAACGGGCCCTCGGTGATCTTCACCGACTCGTTCTTCTCGAACTTGACGCGCAGCTTCGGCTTGTCCTTGCCGACGGCGACGCGGTAGACGATGGTGTTGACCTCTTCCTCGCTCAGCGGCGTCGGGTCGTTGCCGGTGCCGACGAACCCGGTGACGCGCGGCGTGGATTTCACGACGTGCCACACGTGGTCGCCTTCACCGCCCGAACGGAAGCCGGTGAGATCCATCTCCACCAGCACGTAGCCCGGCAGGAAGGCGCGCTCGATGGTGTACTTCTTGCCGTTGCGGATCTCGGTGACCGGCTCGGTCGGGATGACGACGCGGCCGATCTTCTCCTGCAGCCCGAAAGCGGCGACGCGCGACTCCAGCGACTCCTTCACCTTGCGCTCGAAGCCCGAGTAGGAGTGGATGATGTACCACTTCATGTTCGGGTTCTTGGGCGCTTCGGGCTGATCGGCGCGCGGCTCCTCGCCCTCGGCGGGCGCGGCGGCCTGCGCGGCCGTCTCTTCTTCCGAAGGGCTCGGCGCCTGCGCGGCCGTCTGCTCTTCCGCGTTCGGATCCTGGTTGTTGAGCTCTTCCGTCATCTTCATCGCTATTTCGTGAAGTACGTGAACACGCGGTTGACGATGGTCCCCAGGCCGAGATCCACCAGCCAGAAGAAAACGCCGAAGATGGCCACCGTGATGAGGACCACGACCGTGGTCGCCTGCACTTCCTTGAGCGAAGGCGTGGAGACCTTCTTCATCTCGGTGCGCACGTCGGTGTAGAAGCCCTTGGTGCGCTCCGGCCACGACTTGATCTGCCCGCCTACGCTGTTCTCGTCCATAAGTGTTGCTGGCTTCGCCATCTACTTCTCTTCCTGGCCCGTGGGCCTCGAAACTCTGGCAGGGGCGGAGGGATTCGAACCCCCAAGTCCGGTTTTGGAGACCGGCAGTTTAGCCGTTGAGCTTACGCCCCTCCGTACATCGCCGATCTCCACTCGCCGATTGGCGATTGGCGACCGGCAATCCTTACTTCACCTCTTTATGAGGTGTGTGCTTGCGACACTTCCTGCAGAACTTCGAAAACTCCAGCCGGTCCGGCGTGGTCTTCTTGTTCTTGGTGGTCGAGTAGTTCCGGTCCTTGCACGCCGTGCACTGCAACGTCACGATCTCTCTTGGCATACTTCCCAATCCTTCTCTTTGTTAGGTCCCTCGACTCGCGCTACGCGCTCGCTCGGGATATCGGCTGCGGGCTCCCGCTTCGCTCACGCCCGCTCTTCCGCCCTTACTTGATGATCTCCGAGATGGTGCCGGCGCCGACGGTGCGGCCGCCCTCGCGGATGGCGAAGCGCAGGCCCTTCTCCATCGCCACCGGCGTGATCAGCTCGATGGTCAGCGCGACGTTGTCGCC
>DATIBR010000085.1 GCA_035457425.1 Terriglobales bacterium | reverse complement strand
CGGTGGACTGTGGACTAGTCGGGTATCTCTCGATCCGGGATCTGCTGCTGCGGCGGGTTCTGCTGCGGATTCTGTTGCTGCTGATTCTGTTGCTGCTGTTGCTGCTGCATCTGCTGGAGCTCCTGCAGCAGCTGCTCCGGCGTCTTCACCTGGCCGGGCTGGTTCTGCTGCTCCGGCTGCTCCTCGGAAGGCGGCGGAGGCTCCTCCTCGACCACGGGGATCTCCTCTTCCTCGGGCTCCTGCGCTTGCTGGGGCTGCGGCTGGCGGAAGACTTGCGGCTGCGCCGCCACGCTCGGGCCGCTGGGTCCGGCGGACGCGCCTCCGGTCCGGGGCATCAGGACCACGCGGGCGATGCCGTTGGGGTCGTTGGCGCCGCCCAGGATGGCGAAGTTGAAGCGCGTGCCGCCGAGCAGCGCGGCGAGCACGTCCTTGGGCGCGCCTGGGCCAAGCTTCGCGTAGACGCGGTCGGCGGCCGAGACGCCGGTCATCTCGAACTGCGCCCCGGTCTGCGCGCGGACCTGGTTCAGCACGTCGGACATGGTGGAGTTGTTGGCCACGATGGCGAGCTGCCCGTTGCGGTAGGTCACCGTCGGCTGGGTCGCGGGGAGCTGCTCGGGCGTCAGCGGGCGCGGCGACGGCAGCGCCTCTTCCGGTGCCTGCTTCTTCGCGGTCTTGCCGTTCCTGGACTTGGGCGCTGCCTTCCTGGTGGCCGCGCTCTGCGGCTTCTGCGTTGCAGGCGTCGCGGCCGGATGCGCCGGGGCGGCGCCCGTGGGCGGCATGGGACGCGCGCGCGGCTCGAGCTGGGCCAGGCACACGCCGGCCAGCGTCAGCACGGCCAGGATCCTCGAGAGCACCTGCATATACGATTGGATGCGGGCCGGCTTCTGTCACAGCCGCGCATCTGCTCTAATTGTACGCGCCGGGCGTGCCGCTGGACGCGGCGCGGAGCCGGCCCTGAGGCCTTCCGGGTCACACATCTTTCCAGCAGCAGCTCCGCATCTATACAGAGGCAAGCCACTCACGTGATGGGCATCCCAATGATGAACTTCCGACGCTTTTTCGCGCTGTTCCTGGCGCTGACCATGGGCGCGGCCCTGGCCGCGGCCGAGAGCTGCCTGACCACCGGCGACATGGACGCCGCCACCAAGAGCGCCATCGAGAACACGGCGCGCCAGTTCTACCAGTACACCGCCGCGGGCGACGTGATGTCGCTGCGCAACCAGGCCATCCCGGCGCTCAGCGGGAACTTCAGCGGCATCGAGCGCGCTGTCCTCGACAACAAGGACGCCTTCACCGGCACGCAGGCCAACATCTACTCCACGTACCTGCTGGACGCGACCGGCGGCGAGCCCACGATCGCCAGCGCCATGTTCGTCTGCGGCGTCTACAACTCGGCCAACCGGCTGCAGTTCTCGATCCCGAACCTGCCGGCAGGGAAGTACGCCCTGGTCATCATGGACGCCAACGGCGCGAAGGGCCCGTACTGGCTCTCGCTCATCCTGCAACAGACGGGCGCCAGCTGGCAGCTTGCCGGCTTCTACCCCAAGGCGCGCCGCGTCGGGGACAAGGGAGCGGGCTGGTTCCTCACGCAGGCGCGCGACTACCGCGCGAAGGGCGAGCTGCACAACGCCTACTTTTATTACGTGACGGCGCGCGACCTCGCGCTGCCGGTCTCCTTCATGATGACGCGCCCGGTCGAGAAGCTCGACTCGGAAGCCGAGCCCATCGTGCCCAAGGACATCCCCGGGGAGCAGCCCGCGACCATCGCCTCGCCCGCCGGCAAGAGCTATCAGGTCACGCAGATCTTCCCCGTGCCCGTGGGCAGCGGCATGAACCTGGTCATCAAGTACAAGGCGCTGGGCGAAGTGAGCGACACGCGCTCGCGCTTCAGCGACAACATGGACCTGATCAAGGCGTTCGCGGCGAAGTATCCGGAGTACCGCACGGCTTTCGCCGGGTTCGTCGCCCGCGCGGTCGACCCCGCCACCGGAGCCGACTACGGCACCGTGCTGGCGATGAACGACATCAGGTAGCAGACTTCAGTCTTCAGACGTCAGACCTTTAGACGTCAGACATCAGCCGGCCGCGCGCAAGCGCGGCCGTTGGTTTTCCTGAAGTCTGATGTCTGAAGCCTGAAGACTAGCCCTCTTCTCCCGCTTCCGCCTTGGCGACTTCCTTCTTCGCCGACTTCGGGCGCTCGAACTTGCAGTCTTTCGGTTTCTTGTCGGCGCGCAGGCCCTGGTAGACGGGCGCGCGCATCTTGACCTGTCCGGTCTCGCCCTCGTGCGTCCACTCGATGAACTTGATCTCGCACACCAGCTCCGGCTTCACCCAGTGGTTCTTGCGCAGCGTGTCCACGCGCCCGGTGAACGGGTTCTTGTCGGTCGCGCGCGCCTTGAGCTGCTTCCACATCGCGGCGTGCGACTGCTCGGTGAAGCCCGAGCCCGCCTGGCCGACGTGGATGAGGCGTCCCTTGTCGTCGTACAGCCCGAGAATGACGGAGCCGAAGTTCGCGCGCGAGCCCTTGGGGTCGGTGTAGCCGCCGATGACGCACTCGATGCGTTGCGTGATCTTGATCTTCAGCCACTCGCGCGAGCGCTTCGTCAGGTAGCAGCTCGCGCGCCGCTTGGCCAGGATGCCCTCGAGGGCGCGCTCCTGCGCGACCTTGTAGAGCGCCTTGCCGTGGCCCTCGATGTGGTCGGAGTAGTGCACGCGCTCGTGCTTCTGCATGAGCGAGTGCAGCAGCTTCTTGCGCTGCTCCAGGTCCACCTTCATGAGCGAGTAGCCCTCGAGCCAGAGCAGGTCGAAGGCGTAGAAGACGATGGGGACGTCGCGCCGTAAGATGCCGATCTTGCCCGGACGGCCGGTGTCCATGCCGGTGCGCTGCTGCATGAGAGAGAACGACGGACGGCCTTCAGGGTCGAGCGCGACGATCTCGCCGTCGAGCACCGCGCGCTTCGCGCGCACCGCTTCCGCGATGGCTTTGGCGACCTCGGGAAACCCGGCGGTGAAGTCGTTCTGGTTGCGCGAGACCAGGCGCACGTCGCCGCCGTCGAGATAGGCGACGGCGCGGTAGCCGTCCCACTTGATCTCGAACAGCCACTGCGGGTCGTCGAAGGGCTCGTCCACCAGCGTCGCGAGCATGGGAGTGACGGCGCGCGGCATGGGGGCGGCGACTGCGCCCTTCAAACCCTTTACCGCAGAGCTCGCAGAGCCCGCTGAGGACTTCTTTTCTTTTTCCCTTGGGCCCGGAAGACTTCGGTCTTCCTCCGAGACGGATTTCGGGGCCTTGTTGGACGAGCGTGCCCCTTTCTTCTTCTTTGTGCCTTTCTCTGCGCTCTCTGCGTGCTCTGCGCTGAGGCGCTTTTTCCGGTCGGCGACGGCGATCGACTCGGCCAGCCATGCCTTGCCGCCGCCGCGCGCCGCCGACTTCTTGCTGCTCTGCCACTCGCGCGCCTTGGGGTCGCCGCCGATCTGGGCGAGCGAGCGCCTGGTCAGCACCGACCAGTCGAGCTTCCTGTCGCCGGCGTCGAACGGGCTCTGGACCGCGGCGTCGCGGTGCTTGATGAGCAGCCACTCGTTGCCCTTCGAACCCGGGCGGCGCGAGCGCATGCGCGCCAGCACGAACGAGCCCTTCAGCTTCTTGCCCTTGAGTTCGAACTTGAGGTCACCCTTGGCGAGCGCGGCGCGCGGATCGCCGATGGGCGTCCACGTTCCGACGTCCCACACCTGCACCGTGCCGGCGCCGTAGTTGCCTTCGGGGATGATGCCTTCGAAATCGAAGTAGCTGACGGGATGGTCCTCGACCATCATCGCCAGGCGCTTGTCGCCGGGGTCGAGCGACGGGCCCTTCGGCACCGCCCACGACTTCAGGACGCCATCCATCTCCAGGCGAAAGTCGTAGTGCAGGCGCGTGGCGTGGTGCTTCTGCACCACGAAGCGGTGCTGGTCGCGCTTGCCGAGCTTCGGCGGCGGCTCGGGCGTCGCTTCAAAACGCCGTTTCTTCTTGTATTCCTCGAGGGGCATGGAATTACTTCACCAAACAGACTGAGTATCGCAAAAGTGCTGGGGTTGCTACGGTCATCATCCCCCAACGCTGTCATCCTGAGCGCCGCGCGAACGCAGTGAGCGCAAGCGAAGGACCTGCTCTGGCCTCATTTCCGTGAGAGCGGCTTCGGCTCCTTCTCATACCACTCGTCGCTCAGGTCATGCCACCATGGATTCTCCTGCTCGATGAGAGCGATCTTCTTCGCGCGAACCCAGCCTTTGATCTCCTTCTCGCGCGCGATCGCGTTCGTCACCCGGCTGAAGCGCTCGAAGTAGACCAGCCGGTCGAAGTTGTACTGCTTCGTGAACCCGCCCAGAAGATGGTGTTTGTGCTGGAGCACGCGCTTCTCGAGCGTGCTCGTGATGCCGGTGTAAAGCCGGTGAGCTTTGTTCGACATGATGTAGACGAAGTAGTACTTGTACATCGCTACCTCACGAGACGGTGCTGGAGCAGGTCCTTCGCGGGCTGAAGCCCGCTCAGGATGACAGCGTTGGGAGTTGTGCGTGTGTCGCTCATGGCAAAGTCATTTCTTCTGACGCGGTTTGGAAGGCTTGGCTGGCGCCGGTTCCTTCCACGTGATCATGCCGGCGGTGGCGGCGTTGTCGAACAGTTGCTGGATCATCTCGGGCGTGATCTTGCCGTAGTACCACTCGCCGGTGGCGAGCGACTCGGCGCGCACGGCGGCGTAGATGTCCCAGACGGAGCGCTTGCCGTCCATGAAGTTCAGCGCCTCGTAGCGCATGTAGCCGTGCAGCCCGGGGACGCGCTTCAGGTCCTCGCGCATGTGCTTGAAGTAGTCGGGGAGGTTGGGGATGGGGACGGGGATGCGAGAGGCCATCTGGGGGTCCGGATGCGGGCCGCCAGAAGTCAGGAAAGTCTGCGCGTATAGACCGCCACCCAACTGGGGGCGAAGGAAAGCGGCGCCGGGAGCGATCGTTACTAGCGACTTGCGCGCTGCGATCTCGCGCTGCCACGAGAAGTATTTCACATAGAACTCGTCGTCAGCTGTCGCAGTGCCCTGGAGTGCTGCCATGCGGGCCGCCGCCGTGTCTCGAGCCACTCGCGCCGGTCCAGTCGAATCGAGCAGGTCGGCAATGACCGCGCCTTCCTTCGGTCCCGCATTCGCCATGAACCACGCCAGCGCGCTCACCGCCAGCGCGTTGCGCTTGAACTGCGTCGGGTCCATCTGCCACATGTCGTCGCCGGTGGAGTGGATGTACTCGTCCGGCCAGTTCGTGAAGGTGACGCCGCCGTGCGTCGCGGCGATCTGGCCGTCGTTGAACACCATGTGGTCGCTCTGCGTGAAGAAGGGCACGATCTCGACGGAATACCGGTCGCGCGAGCCGAGGTGCGAGTAGATGGGCCGCGTGTAGGGCGAGCCGGGCGCGAGGTTCCCGCCGGAGCGCGGCGCCAGGTACGCGTTGTTGCCGTAGTAGAGGGACATCACCACCGACTCGACCACGTCGTTGAAGAACGTGGGGCGCGACCACGGCGTGCGCGTGACGTGCTGCACGCGCGAGAGCCCGCCGACGGTCTGGTTGGCGCCCACCATGTCCTGGTTGATGTCGACGAAGATCTTCGCGCGCTCCTCGGGATGCACCGCGAAGTACATGTAGGGCGCGTCGATCTCGTTGACCCACCAGAAGCGGATGTCGCGCTCGGGCCGCGGCAGCTTGCCCTCGTTGATCAGCTTGACGAGCGCGCGCGCGATCTCCAGCACGTTGGCGCAACCGGAGCGGTCGTCGTTGGCGCTGGTGCGCTCTTCCTGGATGTGCGCGGTCAAGACGACCTGCTGGTCGTGATTCTTGGTGCCGCGGATCCAGCCTTCCACGATGCCCTGCGTCGGGTTGGGATCGACGACGCTCTCGATGCTGACGCGGACCTTCAGCGCGTCCGGCGGGGCGGTGCGGAAGCCCTCGGGCGCCATGCTGTCGGCGACGCGTCGCGCCTGGAGCCGCTGGTGCAGCTCCGCGCCCTGGCGCCACGAGATCATCATCGCGAAGCTCGGCTGGTGGCCTTCCTTGTCCGGCTCGGGATGCACGCTCGACCACGCCACCTGGTCGGGGTAGTCGCTGGGATTGATGCGCGACGAGTAGTACGAGACGATGCCGAGCGCGCCGCGCTTCCAGACCGCTTCGCTCTCGACCGTGCGCACCGCGCCCGACGCCAGCACGATCTTGCCTTTGACGTCCTTGCCTTCGTAGTCCTTGGCGTCGGTGCCGGCGCCGACGTCGATGAGCTCGGCCTCGGCCTTCACCGGGCGCGAGTTGTCGGCGATGGCCACGCCGATCTCGGGATAGCTGATGAGGCGCGTCTCGCGCGGCTGTGGCAGCGGCTTGCCGTCGACCGACGACTCGATCAGCCAGAGGTCGCCGGAGGTGGGCGACCAGGCGTGGCCGTCGTAGGGTAGGCGGTGGAGCTTCACGTCTTCGAGGCCGGCGGCCTTCGCCTGCGTCTCGATCCAGGCGGCGGCGGCGTAGAAGTCGCGGCCGGCGCCGTTGGGGACGTGGTACCTGGTCAGCTCGCGCAGCGAGTCGTAGGCGCGGTCGCCGGAGAGCTCGTTGTTGAGCTTGTCGTAGAGGTCCTGCGGCAAGAAGGGCGAGGTCTGCGCGCGGAGCGGTAAGCAGGCGCACGCTACAAGCAGGATTAGGGTGGTCACGACACGACGAGTCATTAGAGCCTCCGGAGGAGCGAGGAAGTATAAACGGCAGCCACCGACCACCGACCACCGACCACCGACCACTGACCACTGACCACCGACCACTAAGGTCTTTTTCCGAGCTGTCCACCGTGCACTGTCCACTGTCCACTGGAATCCAGCTGGTGTAGAGTTTTCAGACACTTCCGGCCACCCCCGCGCCGGGACTGCGCCGAGCAGGGTGAAAGCTCTCAAACAATTCGCGACGAGCAGCCTGACGTTCGTGCAGAAGCTGCGCCGGGTGGATTTCGCCATCGCCATCCTGGTGACGCTGGCGAGCCTGGCCGCGTTCTACGTGGTGGCCTACTCGTGGAACGTCCCGGGCGTCAGCTTCGTGAAGAATGTGGAGCAGCGCTCGCTGGACGCGCGCTTCGAGCTGCGCGGCAGGCGCCCGCACGACGAGCGCATCGTCATCGTCGGGATGGACGAGCAGACGCTGCACAACGTGGGCGCGTGGCCCATCCCGCGCGACGCCTACGCCCGGCTCATCGACCGCCTGAAAGCCGACGGCGCGAAGGTCATCGCGTTCGACGTCGCCTTCCCGACGCCGGAGAAGAACTCCGCCGTCGACGCGCTGCGCAAGCTGGAGAGCCAGGTGCAGGGTAGAGTGACGCCGGAGGTCATCGAGCAGATCCGCGCGATCGAGCGCTCCAGCGACAACGACGTGAAGCTGGCCGAGGCGCTCAAGCGCGCCGACAACGTGGTGCTCGGCCACCTCTTCCTCGACCGGAGCCGCGTGGTCGAGATGGATTCCAAGAGCGCGGAAGCATATTACGAGGTCGCCTGGGGCCAGTCGTTCCCGCAGATCAACGCCGTCGGCATCAAGCCGGGCGAGACGCTCGACACCGGCAAGGTGTTCGCGGAGAACGGCGGCCACGTCTTCGACGGCATGGAGCCCAACATCCGGCTGCTCGCCGACTCCGCCAAGTCCTTCGGGTTCTTCAACGCCGATCCCGACACCGACGGCACCGTGCGTCGCGCGCTGCTGGTGGCGCGCTACCAGGAACTTGACTGGTTCCCATCGCTCGAGCTGCAGGCGCTGCGCGTGTACGAGGGCATCCCCGACCAGGAAGTCGCGATGTTCGTCTCGCCGGTCGGACTGGAGCGCGTCAAGATCGGCAAGTACGACCTGAAGGTCCCGCCCGACGGCACGTTGCCGATCAATTACACCGGTCCCTACCAGACGTACCAGCACTATTCGATGACGGACGTCATCGAGGGCAAGTTCGCGCCCGGGACCTTCAAGGACAAGATCGTGTTCCTGGGCGCCACCGCGCTCGGCATCGGCGACATGCGCGTGACCCCGTACCACGAAGCCGGCTACATGGGGATCGAGATCCACGCCAACGCGCTCGACAACTTTCTGCACAACGGCGAGCGGGGCCGCGGCTTCCTGGTGCGCGGCCTGAACCAGGAACTGCTCGACGTGGTCGCCATCCTCTTCTTCGGCCTGGTGATGGGCTGGGCGTTCAGCTACTTCAAGCCCCTGAACTCCACGGTCGCCGCCGTGCTCGTGCTGGTGGGCTTCACCGCGCTGGTGCAGTTCGCCTTCAGCCGCTACGGCATCTGGCTGAGCTTCGTGATCCCGGCGGGCACGCTGGTGCTGAACTACGCGGCCATCACCAGCTTCCGCATGATCTTCGAGGAGCGCGAGAAGCGGAAGGTGCGCGGCTTCTTCGAGGCCTTCGTCTCGCCCGGCGTGATCCGCCTGATCGAGAACGATCCGCAGAAGTACATGCGGTCGGGCGGCGAGATGAAGGAGCTGACCATCATGTTCAGCGACATCCGCTCCTTCACCACCATCTCCGAGGGCCTGACGCCGGACGAGCTGGTGCTGTTGCTGAACGAGTATCTGGGCGAGATGACGAACATCATGTTCGACCACTGGGGGACGCTCGACAAGTACATCGGCGACGCCATCATGGGCTTCTGGGGCTCGCCCTATCCGCAGGCCGACCACGCGCTGCGCGCCTGCGCGGCGGCGCTGCGCATGGGCTCGCGGCTCGAGGAGCTCAACGAGAAGTGGGCGACGGAGGGCAAGAAGACGCTGAAGATCGGCATCGGGCTGAATACCGGGCCGGTCAACGTGGGCAACATGGGCTCGGAGCGCCGGCGCGCCTGGACGGTGATGGGCGACCACGTCAACCTCGCCTCGCGCCTCGAGGGCATGACCAAGGAGTACGGCGTGCGCACGCTCATCAGCGAGTTCACCTACGAGCAGGTGAAGGAGGTGTTCGTGCTGCGCGAGCTCGACCGCATCAAGGTGAAAGGCAAGACGCAGCCGGTCTCCATCTACGAGCTGATGGACTTCTTCGAGAACCAGGACCGGCACATCGAGCGGCTCCACCTGTTCGCCTCCGCGCTCGACGCCTACCGCCGCATGGACTGGCCGGAGGCGACCGAGAAGTTCGAAGAGATCCTGAACCTGTATCCTGATGACGGGCCCTCCAAGAAGCTGCTGCACCGCTGCCACGAGTTCATGGTCCACGCGCCGGAAGCGGGCTGGGATGGCGTCTACGAGATGAAAACGAAATGAAGAAACTGCTCACCATCGTGTGGTTGCTGGGCATGGCCGCGGGGCAGAGCTCCGCGCCGGCCGGCGGCGTGCCGCAGAAGGAATCGGGCGCCAACAGCAGCGCCGCCACGCAGTCGGAGGCCTTCACCGCTGCGGTCGCCAACGACCTGCTGTACCAGCTCGCCGACGGCATGGAGAGCCGCAACTCGCGGCTCACGCTCTCGGTGTTCGACAGCGCCAAGCTCGCCGACTACAGCCAGTTCTCGCGCCAGGTGAGCGCGTGGATGCGCGACCACTCCAGCTTCCGCGTCTATTACAAGCTGCGGCAGGTCACCGCCGACGGGGCGCGCGGCACCGCGCTGGTGGATTTCGCCTACGAGGCGCAGCCGGTGACCGAGAACGCCCAGCCGGTCCGCCGCCAGGAGCAGCTCCGCCTCACCATCGAGCGCGGCACGCATGGCTGGAAGATCGTGGACGTCAGTCCAAGAGGCTTCTTCTCTTAGAATGTCATCCTGAGCGACGGATGCGCTCACGAATGTGAGTGCATCCGAGCGAAGGACCTGCTGCGCGACGGCTTCCGGGCTCACGATGCCGTAGCTGGAGCAGCTCCTTCGCTTGCGTTCACTTCGTTCACGCGGCGCTCAGGATGACAGACAAGATGAAGCGCGAATATCCCGACCGTCCCCTGATCGGCGTGGGCGCGATCATCATCGACCGCGGCCGGGCGCTGGTGGTGCGCCGCGCCACCGAGCCGCTCAAGGGCGAGTGGTCGATCCCCGGCGGCGTGCTGGAGCTGGGCGAGACGCTGCGCGCCGGCGTGGTCCGCGAAGCCAGGGAAGAGACCGGCCTCGACGTCCTCCCCATCGACGTGCTCGAGGTCTACGACCGCATCGTCGCCGACGAGGCCGGCAAGACCCGCTACCACTACGTCCTGATCGACTACCTCTGCCAAGTCACCGGCGGCAAGCTGCGGGCGGCGAGCGACGTGAGCGAGGTTCGCTGGCTGACCGAGCAGGAGCTCGACAGCTTTCCCATCGCGGACGCGGCGGAAGAAGTCATCCGCAAGGGCTTCGCGAAAGCCAAATGAAAACGGCCCGCCGTAGGACGGGCCGTTCGGTGAACTGTTGAGATTGGCTTGAGGCTTCCGCTCACGTCGAGCGGTCCCTACACCAAGTGGGACGATAAGGCTTGAGAGCGGATGCCCTAAGCCTCAGCCACCTCACCTGTCGTCGGTCTCAGACGACTACTGCCTTCTTCAGATCTTTTTGTCACTGGACCACCTCCTTTCCGGTGTACGCCCACAATAGCGCGGGTAAGTAGCTGGTTCAATCGCGAATTTCACCACCGAGGCACGGAGGCCGCGGAGACAGAATGGAAAGGGCTTCCTTCGTGTACTCCGTGTCTCCGTGGTGAACTAGCCTTTCCAGCGGTAGGCGCCCGCCTGGCGCAGGCCGAGGTGCTGGAGGACGCGGTTGGCGAACTCGCGCGCCATCTCGTCCGACGAACGCGGCTTGTTATAGAAGGTCGGGATGAGCGGGAAGATGGTGGCGCCGGCGTCGGCCGCGCGCCGCATGTTCTCGATGTGGATCTTGTTGAGCGGGGTCTCGCGCACGCACAGGATGAGCGGGCGCTGCTCCTTCAGGCAGACGTCGGCGGCGCGCTCGATCAGGCGGTCGGCGAGCCCGCAGGCGATGCGCGCCAGCGTCCCGACCGAGCAGGGGATCACGACCATGGCGTCCGACGGGTAGCTGCCCGAGGCCACGTTCGCCCCGATGTCGCTGTTGTTCTGCAGCCTGGTCTTGAGGCGCTTGGGCGCGGACTTTCCCAGCAGGCGCTGCACGACGTTCGCGCGGCCGGTCGCGCCCAGCTCTTCCGCCATCACGCGCAGCGCGCTGTCCGACGCGATGAAGTTCACCGTTGCCACGCGGCTCTCGCGCTCCAGCGCCCGCAGCAGCTCGCGCGTGAACACCGAGCCGGAGGCTCCGGTCATGGCGACGGTGATGTTGGCAAGCACGGCAGCCATGGTCGGCATCCTATGGAGTACAGGGTCTGAGCTCTGCGGACCCGAGGATAACAGAGGAATAGTCACGGAACGGGCGGCCCCCTGGCGTCCCGCCAGGACGTGCATGGCTACCACGCTGCCCAGACCGTCGCCCGCGCAGCCCGCCGCCGTTGCGGCGCTGCGCCGCCGGCTCGCGGCCGCCGACTCCTGCGCGCGCCACCCCTACCTGCGCGATTTCTACCAGGCCTATCGCAGCTACCAGTCGGTTCTGAAGGAAGCCGAACTTGGCGCCGAGCTGTGCGCCGCCGACGTCCTGCTGGTCGGGGACTACCACACGCTGCCATCTTCGCAGCTCTACGTCGCGGAGCTGGTGGAGCGGCTCGCGCGCGAGAGCGGGCGGCCGGTGGTGCTGGGCCTGGAGATGTTCTACGCGCGCGACCAGCGCGCGCTCGACGCCTGGCTGCGCCGTGAGCTCGACGACCGCGAGCTGCGCATGCGGGTGCGGTACGAATCGAGCTGGGGCTACGCCTGGACGCCGTTCGCCGCCATGCTGCACGCCGGCCGCGCGCACTGCGCCGCGGTCTACGGCGTGGACTGCGTGCCGCGCGGCGACATGCGCCGCATCGCCGAGCGCGACCGCCACGCCGCCGTGAAGCTCGCCGAGATCCGCAAGCGGCATCCTGGCGCCATCCTGGTGGTCGCCTTCGGCGAGGCGCACCTCGCGCCCAATCACCTGCCGATCGAGGCGGCCGCGCGCCTGGACCGCGAGCGCGTCGTCACCGTGCTGCAGAACATCGACGCGCTCTACTGGAAGGTGGGCGGCGAGCGTCGCGGCCGCGCCGCGCTGCGCGTGCGGCAGGACGTGTTCTGCGTCTTCAACGCCACCCCGCTCGAGAAGTACGAGAGCTACCGCGACTACATCGAAGGCTGGCAGGCCGGCCGCCCGCATCCGGCGACCTCGCGGCGCTCGCGGCGTCCGCGCCGGCGCTCGGCCGCGTAAGACCAGACCTACCACAGAGACACAGAGACACAGAGAACGCAAAGAAATGGATTCCTCTGTGCCTCTGTGTCTCTGTGGTGGATTTTGGTTTAGTCTGGCTGGCCGTGAATGCTGAAGGAATAAAGAAGCTCTTCGACCAGGTGCGCGCGCGCAAGCTCTCGCCCGACGAGGCGGTTGCGCGCCTGCGCCACCTGCCCTTCGAAGACCTCGATTTCGCCAAGGTGGACCACCACCGCGCGCTGCGCGCCGGCATGCCTGAGGTCATCCTGGGAAAAGGGAAGTCGCCGGCGCAGGTCGCCGGCATCTTCGCCAGGCTCGCCCGGCCCGGCACGAACGTCCTCGCCACGCGCGCGACCCGGCAACAGTTCGACGCCGTCCGCAAGAAGGTGAGGAAGGCGGAGTACCGCGAGCTCGCGAGCGCCATCGTGCTCGAGCAGGACACGCGCAAGCACGGCAAGGGGAAGATCGCCGTGGTCTCGGCCGGGACCTCCGACATTCCCGTCGCGGAAGAAGCGGTCGTCACCGCCGAGGTCATGGGCAACGACGTCCAGCATCTCTACGACGTGGGCGTCGCCGGCATCCATCGCCTGCTGGCGAACCGCAAGGCGCTCACCGACGCGCGCGTGGTCATCGTGTGCGCCGGGATGGAGGGCGCGCTGCCGAGCGTGGTCGGCGGCCTGGTCGGCGTGCCGGTCATCGCGGTGCCGACCTCGGTCGGCTACGGCGCGAGCTTCGAGGGCCTGGCGGCCCTGCTGGGGATGCTGAACTCCTGCGCCTCAAACGTCAGCGTGGTGAACATCGACAACGGCTTCGGCGCGGGCTACGTGGCGAGCATCATCAATCGGCTCTAAAAAATCTTTAACCACAAGGGACACGAAGTACCACGAAGGAAAATCCGGAAACGCCTTCGTGAACCTTCGTGTCCTTTGTGGTTAACGTTTTTTCGCGGCCGTCCCAAACACTCTTTCGAAGATCCGGTCCACGTTCCGGAGCTGGCGGTTCAGGTCGAACGCCCGCTCGATCTTTGCCTTGGGAACGCGCGCGGTGATCTGCTTGTCCTTGAGCACGAGCTGGCGGAAGTTCTCGCCCTTCTTCCACGCGTTCATCGCGTGCTTCTGGACGACGCGATAGGCCTGCTCGCGCGACATCCCGCTTTCCGCGAGGTCGAGCAGCAACTGCCCGCTGAAGACCAGCCCGCCGGTGGATTCCAGGTTCGCCAGCATGCGCTTGGGGTAAACGAACATCGTGTCCACCAGGTTCGCGGTCTTCTGCAACATGTAGTCGATGAGGATGGTGGAGTCGGGCAGGATGACGCGCTCGACCGAGGAGTGCGAGATGTCGCGCTCGTGCCAGAGCGCCACGTTCTCGAAGGCCGCCTGCGCGTTCGCGCGCACCACGCGGGCGAGGCCGCAGACCTGCTCGCACGTCACTGGGTTGCGCTTGTGTGGCATCGCACTCGAGCCCTTCTGTTTCTGGCTGAAGAACTCCTCCGCCTCGCGCACCTCGGTGCGCTGCAGGTGGCGGATCTCGAGCGCGATCTTCTCCAGCGTGGTCGCGATGACGGCGAGCGTGGCCACGTAGTTGGCGTGGCGGTCGCGCGCGATGACCTGCGACGACACCGGTTCCGCCTCCAGCCCCAGCCGCTTGCAGATGGCCACTTCGTGCTCCGGTTCGAGGTGCGCCAGGTTCCCGACCGCCCCGGAGAGCTTGCCGAAGCGCATCTCTTCGGCGGCGCGGCGGAAGCGCGCCAGGTCGCGCTCGACCTCGGCGTACCAGTTGGCCAGTTTCAGGCCGAAGGTGATGGGCTCGGCGTGGACGCCGTGCGTCCGGCCGATCTGGGGCGTGCGCCGGAACTCGAAGGCGCGGCGCTTCAGCACCTCGCGCAGCTTCTCCAGGTCCTTCAGGATGATGGCCGACGCTTCTTTCACCTGGAGCGCCTGCGCGGTGTCGACCACGTCGTTGGAGGTGAGGCCGTAGTGCAGCCAACGCGCCTGTGGCCCGACCTTCTCCGCCACCGCGGTGGTGAAGGCGATGACGTCGTGCTTCACCTCGGCCTCGACCTCGTGGATGCGCTTCAGGTCAAAATCGCCCCGGTCGCGGATGGCGGCGGCGGCTTCCGGGGGGACGATGCCGGCTTCGGCCAGGGTCTCCGAGGCCGCGACCTCGACCTTCAGCCACAT
>DATIBR010000084.1 GCA_035457425.1 Terriglobales bacterium | reverse complement strand
GAAGGTGCGCATCATGTCGTCGTCGGGGACGTTGCCGATCTTCTGCATGTGCGGGAAGATGGCGGGGACGGGCCAGGTGCCGAGCTGCACCAGCGCGGCGGTGCCCTTGGGCAGGACGCGCGGCAGGTTCTCGGTGATGCCGCCGCCGGTGATGTGGGCCATCGCCGACACCGCCTCGGCGTCGAGCAGCTTGCGGATGACCGGCCAGTAGCTCTTGTGCTGCTTCATGAGCTCGTTGCCGACCTTGCCGTGCAGCTCGTTGACGTAGGTGTCGGGCGAGTAGCGCGCGACCGTGAACATGAGCTTGCGGGCCAGGGAATAGCCGTTGGTGTGGAGGCCGTTCGAGGGCAGGCCGATCAGGACGTCGCCCACCGCGACCTTCGCGCCGGTGATGATGCGCTCGCGGTCGACGACGCCGACGATGAACCCGGCGAGGTCGTACTCGCCCGGCGGATAGAAGCCCGGCATCTCGGCGGTCTCGCCGCCGATGAGCGCGCAGCCGTTGTGCTTGCAGGCCTCCGCGATGCCCTCGACGATCTTCTCCGCGACGTCAGGCTCGAGCTTGCCGGTCGCGAGGTAGTCCATGAAGAACAGCGGGGTGGCGCCCTGCACCGCGATGTCGTTCACGCAGTGGTTGACCAGGTCGCCGCCGACGGTCGAGTGCAGGTCCATCTCGAAGGCGACCTTGAGCTTGGTGCCCACGCCGTCGACGCTGGAGACCAGCACGGGATCGCGGAAGCGCTTGCGGTCCACCGCGAACAGCCCGCCGAAGCCGCCGATCTCGCTCAGCACGCCCTTGGTAAAGGTCTTGTGGGCGAGATACTTGATGCGCTGCTTGGTGCGGTTGGCGCGCGCGATGTCCACGCCGGCGTCGGCGTAGGTGATGGGCTTCGTTACGGTCGATTGGGCCAAAAGAAGAGTCCTGTCCGGTCGGGGATAGCGGGGCCGTGTGGAAAGGGAGATTTTACCATCCGCTCAACTTGTCATTCCGAGCGAAGCGAGGAATCTGCTTTTCGGCCTATAACAGTGTTCCGATGCGCTGCCAGCGGGTGCGGCTGAACAGGTGCGCGGCCATCGAGCCGTAGAATTCGAGCTTGCGGGTGCCGTTGTCCTCCAGCCAGTCGCGCGCCGGGGCGTCGTAGGAGAAGTAGACCAGGATGGGCTCGCCGACCACGTTGGCCGCGGGCACGGTACCCCAGTAGCGGCTGTCGGCGGAGTCGTCGCGGTTGTCACCCAGCACGAAGAGGCTGCCGGGCGCGATCTTCTGCGCGGGATAGTTCTCGCGTCGCGCCGTCCGCGCGTGCAGGCGGTGCTGCACGTAGGGCTCGGGCACGGGCGCGCCGTTGACGTAGAGGGCGTCGTCGCGGATCTCCACGGTGTCGCCGCCGATGGCGACCACGCGCTTGAGGAAGGTGATGCGCGGGTCGCGCGGATAGCGGAAGGCGACGATGTCGCCGCGCCGGGGCGTGCGGAGCCGGGGCAGCCGCCATCCCACCAGCGGCAGCTCGGGGCCGTACAACGCCTTGTTCAGGAAGATGTGGTCGCCGGTCAGGATGGTGCCTTCCATCGAGCCGGTGGGGACGACCGAGGCCTCGCCGAGGAAGGTCCGGACGAAGAAGACGGCAAGCAGCACGGTGGCGAGCCAGCGGGCGGCGCGATACCAGCGGCGCCGCCGGAAGGGAACAAGCGCGCGCGCCTCGGCCAGGGACGCCGCGCCGGACGAAGCGAACAAGACCGCGCCGGCTGCCATGATTGTGGGGTTGCTGGGATCATCGTGCGCTCGCGCCGCCCGGAGGGCAATCAGGGGTATCGCTTAGTCCCGGACGGGGGCGGGGCGGCGGCGGGGGCGTCTGTTATAATCGGTGGCGAAGTAATCGCGCGCTTCCTGCGCGTTTCCCGAAAAAGATTACTTTTCCTGCCCCGTGTTCCAACCCGGGGCCCCCGGCACGCGCGGTTTTCGCGTGACGGGGTGGTCGTCGGGGAGTGGCTCAGCCTGGTAGAGCACCTGGTTCGGGACCAGGGGGTCGGAGGTTCAAATCCTCTCTCCCCGACCAATTTTTTCTTAGACTTAAGCGCGCATCTGGTTTTTCCGTCACACCGCTGTGGGCGATTTTGTGACGGTCATGACCTGCACCGAGGTGATGCGCGAGTCGCAGCGCATTCTCACTCGGCACACGCATAATCGCAAGAGCGTAGATCCCGCCGCTTTGTTTTGAAACCTACATCATTGGT
>DATIBR010000083.1 GCA_035457425.1 Terriglobales bacterium | reverse complement strand
CTGGGCGACGACCTCGTCTTCCACCGCTCCGCGCTCGCCGCCCTCCGCGATCAGCTCGCCGCCTATAAGAAGACCTCCCCCAGGCTCGACGTGGCGAAGTTCAAGGACCTCACCGGCGTCTCCCGCAAGTACGCCATCCCGCTGCTCGAGTGGCTCGACCGCGAGCGCGTCACGAGGAGAGTTGGGGACGAGCGGGTCATTCTGTAGTCGTCGGTCGTTGGTCGTCGGCTGTCGGCCGCAACGATCCCGCATGGCCGACGACCGAGGGCCGACGACCGACGACCTCCCCGCCGTCCGCGGGTTCTTATAATGGGCAGATGGTCTCCGTCCGCCCGGCCACGAAGCACGACGCCGCGCTCATCCTCGAGTTCATCCACGGCCTCGCGGAGTACGAGCGCGCGCCCGAGCAGGTCGTCGCCACCGAGGCCGACATCCTGCGCGATGGCTTCCCCGCCTCCGGCCAGCCCAGGTTCTGGGTGCTCATCGCCGAGCTCGACGGCCGCCCCGCCGGCTTCGCGCTCTACTTCTTCAACTACTCCACCTGGCTCGGACGCTGGGGCCTGTTCCTGGAGGACCTGTTCGTCCCGCCCGCGCACCGCGGCCAGGGCCTGGGCAAGGCGCTGCTGGTCGAGTTGGCGCGCATCGCGGTCGAGAAAGAGTGTTACGGCATGCGTTGGAACGTGCTCGACTGGAACCAGCCCGCCATCGACTTCTACGAGGGTCTGGGCGCCGAAGTGCTGAAGGAGTGGCAGGTCGTCCGCATCATGGGCGAGCCGCTCAAGAGGCTGTCGGGCAGCCGGAAGGTGTGAAGGTTTGAGATTACAAATCGCAAATTACAAATCACAAATCGCGGTCGGAACACCATGTCACAGGTAACGGTGATCGGCGCCGGCCTCGCCGGCTGCGAAGCCGCGTGGCAGCTCGCCCGCCGCGGCATCGCCGTCGAGCTCTGCGAGATGCGCCCGGTCCGCCAGACGCCCGCGCACCAGACCGACAAGTTCGCCGAGCTCGTCTGCTCGAACTCGCTGAAATCGGAGAGCCTGAACACCGCGCCCTGGCTGCTGAAGGAGGAGATGCGCCGCGCCGGCTCGCTCCTGCTCGAGCTCGCCCGCGCGACCTCCGTCCCGGCCGGCCACGCGCTCGCCGTCGACCGCGACGCCTTCGCCGCCCGCGTCACCGACGCCATCGCCCGCGAACCGCTCATCACCGTCCGCCGCGAAGAGGTCACGCGCATCGACGAATCCGCCGGCCTCACCATCGTCGCCACCGGCCCGCTCACCTCCGACGCCCTCTCGCAGGAAGTCGCCCGCCTCTCCGGCTCGGACCATCTTTACTTCTACGACTCCATCTCCCCCATCGTCGACGCCGACTCCATCGACCGCGCGCGCGTCTACCTCGCCGCCCGCTACGGCAAGGGCACCGCCGACTACATCAACTGCCCCTTCACCAGGGACGAGTACGACCGCTTCTACGACGCGCTGCTCTCCGCGCAGGCCGTCGAAGAAAAGGACTGGGAGAAGCTGAATTATTTCGAAGGCTGCCTGCCCATCGAGGAGATCGCGCGCCGCGGCCGCGACACCCTGCGCTTCGGCCCCATGAAGCCCGTCGGCCTCATCGATCCGCGCACTGGGCAGCGCCCCTACGCCGTCGTCCAGCTCCGCCAGGAGAACCTGCGCGCCGACTCCTACAACCTCGTCGGCTTCCAGAACCATTTGAAGTTCGGCGAGCAGGCGCGCGTCCTGCGCCTCATCCCCGGCCTCGAGAACGCGAAGTTCCTGCGCTACGGCCAGATCCACCGCAATACCTACATCAACGCGCCCACGCTGCTTTCGGAGACCCTGCAGATGAAGCAACACCCGCGCGTGCTCTTCGCCGGCCAGATCTGCGGCGTCGAGGGCTACACCGAATCCATCGCCGCCGGCCAGCTCGCCGGCCTGACGACGGCCGCGCTCGTCCGCGGCGAGACGCCGCAGCCGCCGCCGCGCGCCACCGCCCTCGGCTCGCTCGTCCACTACATCACGCACGCGCCCGCCAAGAACTTCCAGCCGGCCAACATCACCTTCGACCTGCTCGCGCCGCTCGACGACGAAACCCGCAAGCGGGTCCGCGACAAGAAGGAGCGCCACCGCCTCCAGTGCGAGCGCGCGCTCACCGCCTGCGCCGAGTGGCTCGCGCGCCTCAGCGCGCCGGCGCCCCTGCCGCTCGCTCGCTGACGCCTTTCAGCTTCAGCTCCGCCGGCACCCCGCTCGGATACTTCTTCTGGATCTCCGCCTGGATCTGCTGCTCGCGGTTCCCGGGGTTGGGGTGCGTGCTCATGAACTCCGGCTGCCGCCCGCCCTTCGAGCTCTCCGCCAGGATCTCCATCACCCGCAGCATCGCGCGCGGGTCGTAGCCCGCGGCCGACATGAAGTCCACTCCCAGCCGGTCCGACTCCAGCTCGTCGTTCCGCCCGTAGCGCAGCTGCGCCATCTGCGCCGCGAACGCCGCGACCATCGCCGCGCTCTGCCCGCGCCCGTACTCGTCCGAGCTTCCCACCGCCACCGCCCCCACGATGCCCTGCGCCAGCTGGCTCTTCGCGATGTGCTCGGCCGCGTGCCGCCCCACCACGTGCCCCACCTCGTGCCCCAGCACCCCGGCAAGCTGCGCCTCGTTCTCCAGCCGCTTCAGCAACCCGCGCGTGATGAACACCGGCCCGCCCGGCAGCGCGAACGCGTTCACCGTCTCGGGATCGCGCAGCAGCGTGAACTGGAACTGGTAGGGCGCGTCCTTCGCCGCGCTGTGCTCCACCACCCAGCGCCCCACGCGCTCCACCTCGGCCTGCGCCACCGGGTCGGGATCCGCGCCGCCGAACTGCGCCGCCATCTGCGGCGCCGACTCCAGCCCCAGCGCCACCTCCTGGTCCGCCGTCAGCGAGACGTGCTGCACCTCGCCCGTGACCGGGTTCACGTCCCGCTTCATGTAGTAACCGATAAACGACACTGCCAGGATCACGACGGCAATGATGAGTCTGGGTGAACGGCGCATGGCTGGACTCCCGTCTGTGAGATGGGCGGCCCGCCGCCCGAGTTGGTGGCGCGCGAAAACACTGGACGCGGCCCCCGCTCCCAAGTAATTTCGTGCCGCAACCTATGGCCGTGCCGCTCAACGCCCTCGACGCCATCTCCGGCGCCTTCAGCCGCGCCGGCGACCTGCTCTTTCATCCCTTCCGCTGGTCGTTCTGGTGGCGCATGGCCTTCATCGCTGTCCTGACAGGCGAGGCCGGCGGCGGCGGCAACGTCTTTCGCATCCCCGCCGAGATCCTCGACAAGTCCGGCCGCGCTGGCGACCGCTTCCTCGCCGCCGCTCCGCCCTGGGCCGGGCTCTCCATCGCTGCCATCGCGGTCCTCGTCCTCGCCGGCCTGGTCATCACCCTGGTCTTCATGTACCTGGCGTGCGTCTTCCGCTTCGTGCTCTTCGACGTCGTGCTGACCGGCCGTTATCGCCTGCGCGAGGGCTTCGCGCGCTGGCAGCACCACGGCACCCGCTTCTTCTGGTGGGTGCTCGGCTACCTCGCCATCATGATGTTCGCGCTCGGCTTCTGCATCCTGCTCATCGTGGGCAGCGTCAGCGGCGTCAAGTCCGGCTCGCCCATCGCCATCCTCGTCCTCATGTTCGCCGCGCTCCTCGCCCTCTGCTTCTTCCTCGCCGGCGCGCTCGTCTTCGTCCTCACCAGGGACTTCGTCATCCCCATCATGGCCATGGACGGCGTCAGCGCCCTCGACGCCTGGGCCCGCCTCCGCCCCATGATCACCGCCAACCTCGTCGACTACCTCGCCTACATCGGCATGAAGATCGTGCTCGCCATGGCCGCCGCCGTCGCTGCCGGCATCGCCTCGTTCATCATCCTGCTGGTGCTCGCGCTCCCTGTCGGCATCATCATCGGCGTGCTCGCCGCCGCGCTCCACCTCACCTGGAACCCGCTCACCATCTTCCTCGCCGTCCTCGCCGGGCTCATCTTCTTCCTGCTCATCTTCTTCGTGATGGGATTGCTCGGCGCGCCCATCGGCGTCTTCTTCCAGTCCTACGCCCTGCTGTTCTTCGGACGCCGCTATCGCCCGCTCGAGCTCGCGCTCTACCCCGAGCCGCCCGCGCCGCCGCCTGCGCCCGTGGCGCCGCCCATCATGCCGCCCCCAGCCGAGCCAGGCCCCGCCCCGGCCTAGACCGGCTCGCGGCCGGCAGCTCGCAGCGCGCTCGAGCCGCGGCCCGGGGCCAGCCGCTTGCCATACTTTGGTGCGGAGGAGGTCGACTCGCCCGCCACTCCTCTCGCTACCTCTTCTTCATGAGGCAGACCTCTCGCACACCGCCAGAAAACAAGAAGTAAAGAGTTTTCCTCCTCTCCTCCTGTTTTCATTTCCGCTTTTTCGGCTTGGGGATGTACTCCCGCTTCTCTCTTGCGCGGACGCGCAGCCGCAGCGGCGTCCCCAGGAACCCGAACGCCTCGCGGATCCGGTTCTCCAGGTAGCGCTCGTAGCTGAAGTGCAGCTTCACGTCTTTGTTGGTGAACAGCAGGAAGGTGGGCGGCCCCACCGACACCTGCGTCATGTAGTAGATCTTCACCTTGCGCGCATACGGCACCGACGCCCGCTCGAAGTCCACGCTCTTCAGGAAGCGGTTCATCTCGCCGGTCGAGACCCGCTTGTAGCGCTCGCTCGCCACCTCCGCCAGCGCCGTGTACAGCCGGTCGATCCCCTTGTTCTCCGCCGCCGACACGAACACCACCGGCGCGTACGGCAGGAACTTGAGCGCCGCGCGGATCTGCTCCTCGTAGAGCTTGCGGTCGGCCGGACGCTGCCCGTCCTTGCGCCCCTGCCCCACCAGGTCCCACTTGTTGACCACCACGAGCACCGAGCGCCCGCTCTCGTGCGCGTACCCGCCGATGGTCTGCTCGGCGTTCTCCACGCCGCTCACCGCGTCCAGCACCAGCAGCGTCACGTCCGCCGCTTCCATGTGCTTCCGCGCCATCACCACCGAGAGCTTCTCCGCCATCAGCCGCGTCTTGCCTTTTCTGCGGATGCCCGCCGTGTCGATGAACCGGAACTTCCGCCCGTCGCGCTCCACCAGCTCGTCCACCGCGTCGCGCGTGGTGCCGGGGATGGGCGAGACGATGGCGCGCTCCGCCCCCGTCAGCGCGTTCAGCAGCGTCGACTTCCCCACGTTCGGCCGCCCGATGATCGCCACCTTGATCTCCTCCGGCTCGCCGCTCTCTTCGGCGCTCTTCTCCGCGCCCTCTCCTTCGTCCTCTGCCCTCTCTGCGTTCCCCGCTTCTTCTTCCCCCGGCAGGATCGCCACCACCGCGTCCAGCAGCTCCGCCACGCCCGTCCCGTGCTCCGCCGAGATCGGCCAGACTTCCTTGATGCCCAGCCGCCGGAAGTTCTCCGCCTCAGCTTCCAGCTTCGGGTCGTCGACCTTGTTGACGGCGAGGAACAGCGGCTTGCCGGTGCGGATCAGCAGGCGCGCCAGCTCCAGGTCGGGCGCAGCCAGCTCGGTGCGCAGGTCCACCACCATCACCACCGCCGCCGCCTCGTCGAACGCCATCTTCGCGTGCCGGAAGATCTCCGCCGGGATCAGGTCTTTGTCTTCCGGGACGATCCCGCCGGTGTCGATCACGCGGAACTTGCGCCGCCCCCACTCCGCCTCCCCGTACAGGCGGTCGCGCGTGATGCCCGGCTCGTCTCCCACGATCGCGCGACGCGACCCCACGATCCGGTTGAAGAGCGTGGACTTCCCCACGTTCGGGCGTCCGACGATGGCGATGGTGGGTGTCTTCATGGCGTGCGGCAGGAGTGCGGGCTCCGTACCGAGGCTATCAGACTCGCCCCCACGGCGCCGTTCTCTGTGTCTCTGTGTCTCTGTGGTAGGTGTTCCTAATTCACGCGTGAAGATTGCTTCCCCAGCTTCTCTTTCACGCTCGCGTAGAACGTCCGCAGGTCCTCGCTCGCCCCCTGCGTCAGCCGCCGGTAGATCTTCATCGACGGGAACAGCTTCGCGCCCTGCACCGTCAGCGTCAGCGTGGCGAACTGCTGCCCCGGATACGTCTCGATCGACCAGTCGCCGCCGAACTTCCGCCGCACCACCTCGCCGAAGTACGCGCCCCACATCTTGCAGGTCTCGGCATCCGCCGCCGGCCCCTCGCTCAGCAGCGCCTCCAGCCGCTCCACGCTCGCCTCGCTGTAATCCAGTTCCATCTTCTGCGCGCGCGCCTGCTCCACCGCCTGGCTGGCGTATCCGAACACCATCTGCTCGACCGTCTCGCTCACGAGCTCACCATACATTGACTTTGACTTCGGAGGGGCCGCCGCTCGCTAGGCCCCCGACTTCAGTCGGGGGCGCGAAGCGCGCGGCCGAAAAGACGCGAGCGCAGCGAGCATCCACTCTGCCGAAGGCCCGCGCTCAGGCCCCGCCTTTGGGCCGAAGCGCCGATAAAGCTACTTGATCTCGACCATCACCCAGCGCACCGGCTCGGTCCCCACGTTGCGCAGCGCGTGCGTGAACCCGCTCTCCGACGCCCACTCCACCTCGCCCGCCTTCACCTCGAACACGCTCTTCTTCGCCTTGCCGGCGACCTCGTTCTGCATCTTCCCGTCGGTCAGGAAGACGACCAGGTGCGGCACCTTGTGATCGTGCGCCGGCTGCGCCGCCCCCGGCTCCAGCTCGATCTTCTCGGCGTGCGCGCGCTCGTTGTCCACCATCCACGTGCTGCTCATGCCCGCTCCCACCAACTGCTGCGCCGCCCCCGCGTTCGCCTCCGGCTTGTCTTTCATCACCTCGATGGTCACGTTGCGGAACGGCTTCTTCGCGTCGTTGTTGATGGCGACGTGCGCGAACCCGCCCTTGGCGTACGCCACGTCGCCGTCTTTCAGCTTCTGCTGCACCGGCGGCGCGCCCTGCCGCGCGTTCGTGATGTCGGCATCCCCCAGGATGACGAACAGGTAGTCGCGGTCGTGCTGGTGCATCAGCGTCCGCCCGCCCGCCGGCACCTCCACCTTGTAGACCTTTACGTAGCTATTCTCGAGGAACAGGTGGTGCATCGGCTCTTGGTCCACCGGGACAGGCGCGGCAGCTTCCTGCGCCCATAACACCGCCGACACCAGCAGCAACAACGTGAGACGTCTCATGGCCGCGCCATTGTAGTGCTTTCGCCTTGGACTTACATCAAACGCCAGAGCTGCGCCTAGAAGATCTTCATCCACCCATACACGCCGACCGCCGCGCACATCCCACCCGCGGCCGCCCCGATCCAGAAGTTCTCCCCGAACGAGTTCACCGTCCGCATGACTCGGCGGTCGTTCGCCAGCACCAGCGTGAAGATCAGGATGGGGACGACCAGCACTCCGGCCAGCGCCTGCGACCAGAACATCGCCGTCACCGGGTTGATGGGGAACAGGTTCGCGAACGCCGCCAGGAACAGCGCCGCCGAGATCAGCGCGTAGAACCTGCCGGCTTCCCACGGATGCTCGCTCAGCCCCGCCTTCCACTCCATCGCCTCGGAGATCGCGTAGCACATCGACGCCACCAGGATGGGCAGCGCCACCATCCCCGCGCCCAGGATCCCCAGCGCGAACAGGATGCCGCCCAGGTCGCCGACCGCCGGCCGCAGCGCCTCGGCGGCACGCCGCACCGTCAGCTCGCCGCTCGCCTTCATCGCCAGCGTCGCCCCCGCCGCTAGGATGATGCAGTACGACAGCAGCGTGGTCACCACCGTCCCGGCGTGCGAATCCGCCGCGTGCAGCTCGTGCCCGATGATCGCCTGCTCCCGCCGCGAGCTCGTGTTCCACACCAGGATGTAGGGCGTCAGCAGCGAGCCCGCCAGCGCGATCACCGTCATCATGTAGCCGGCGCTGTGCGGCACCTCCGGGACCAGCGTCCGCAACACCAGCTCCCGCGGCGCCGGCGCCACGATCAGCGCCGCCGCCACGTAGATGAACAGCGGCAGCGCCAGGAACAGCAGCGCTTTCGTGATCTTCACGTAGTCGCGGAAGATCAGCATGTACCAGATCGAGAACGCCGCCAGCGCCACGAAGTACATCCGGCTCTGCCCCGCGATGATCGACATCGCCTCGCTCACCGCCATCAGGTCCGCCACGATCATCGCCATGTTGATCGCGATCACCAGCAGCGCGCACGCCAGCGCCACTCGCCGCCCGTAGTGCAGCCGCAGCAGGTCCACCAGCCCCTGCCGCGTCTGGTGCCCGATACGCGCCGTCACCCGGAACACGTTCAGCAGGAACGGCACGCACAGCAGCACCACCCACAGCGTGGAGTACTGGTACATCGCGCCCGCCACCGTTGCCGTCAGCACCAGCGCCGGGTCCACGTCGGCCGCGCCCGTCACCACCCCCGGCAGCAGCCGCCGTAGCCAGGGCTGCCGCGGCAGCGGCTCGTCGCCGCCGCCGGGAAACTGCACCACGCGCCCGCGGTCCTGCGGCGTGCCTTTGCGGTATTCGGTCCTAGGGAACTTTGGGAATCTCACTGCTCCGGTCCCGGGAGAGCCTGTGCTCCAGCTCCAGCCGCAGCGGCCGCGCGAACGTGATGATCCCGAACGACGCCATCGCCGCCAGCAGCAGCGCGCTCGAGATCCACAGGAACACGCGCGACGCGTTCGTCGACGCGATGCGTGCGATCACCTCCGCGTTCTGCGGCGTGATCATCAGCGCGAACGCCAGCACCAGCATCCCCAGCCCGGCCAGCAGCGCCGTCAGGTTCTTCGCCCAGCGCCCCCGCGCGTGGTACTCCGCGAACAGCGCGAACCCGTACAGCACCAGGCCCCCGATGATCAGGAAGTTCGTCACCACCGCGATCGCGGTCTTCGCGTCCACCCCTGTAGGACGCTCCCGCAGCAGCTCAGGTTGGCGTGGCGTCGTTGGCGGTCGGTCGTCGGTCTTTGCCCAGCCGCCCTCCGCCGGGCCCCGGCCTAGTCCCCGGCCACTCGCAACTCGGGACTCGGGACTCGCAACTCCGCCTTGACCATCCCGTACCGCCGGTCGCGCTGGCCGAACTCCTCCACGACCTCCCGCAGGTCCGCCGGCGTGAACTCCGGCCACATCTTCTTCAGGAAGAAGAGCTCGGTGTAGGCGCACTCCCACAGCAGGAAATCCGAGAGCCGCTGCTCCCCGCCCGTCCTTATTAATAGGTCGACGTCGGGCGCGCACTCGCAGTTCTGCGCCGCCGCCAGCCGCGCGCGGAAGCTCTCGCGGTCCCCCGCCGGTTCGCCCGACGCCCGCACGATCGCATCCCGCGCCGAGTGATCCACCGCCAGCCGCAGCAACAGTCGCGCGCCACAAGCCGTGTCGCGCTCCGCCGCCGCGATCGCCTCCACCACCTCCGGCGCCAGGCGGTCGCGCCGCCCGATCACCGTCATCCGCACTCCGTTCGCCACGCACTCCGCGCGCTCGCCCAGCAGGTACTTCCGCAGGAGCCCCATCAGCGCCCCCACCTCTTCCGCCGGACGCTTCCAGTTGTCCGACGAGAACCCGTAGAGCGTCATCGTCCCGATGCCGCAGTCCGGCGCCGCCCGGATGATCTTCCGCGCCGCCTCCGCCCCCGCCCGGTGCCCGGCGACGCGCGGCAGCCCGCGCTCCACCGCCCACCGCCCGTTGCCGTCCATCACCAGCGCCACATGCAGCCCTGCGAATCCACTTTGCCCCATAAAGTGACTAGCCCTCAAAAAAGCGGCTTCCGCCGCCGTCGCAAATCACAGATCACAAATCGCAAATCACAGATCGCAGATCACAAATGCCTCGTCGCCTTGATCAGCCCTTCCATCTCGTCCAGGTACTTCTCCAGCGCCCTGCGTCCGGCCGCCGTCAGCCGAAAATCCGTCCGCGGCGTCCTGCCCTCGAAATATTTGTTGCACGCCACGTACCCGCCCTCTTCCAGCTTGCGCGCGTGCACGCTCAGGTTGCCGTCGGTGGTCGCGAGCAGCGCCTTCAACTCGTTGAAGCTCAGCTTGTCGTTCACCGCCAGCGCGCTCACGATCCCCAGCCGCATCCGCTCGTGGATGAGCGGGTCGAGCCCCGGCGCCGCCGCCGAAGCCTCCCGCCGTCGTACCTTTCCGTGAGGTCCTTCGTGCGACCTTTGTGTCCTTGGTGTTGCGCTCTTCGCGTTACCCGCCATGCTCCCTCGCGATCACGTATCCGAACACCAGGTGCAGCCCGCCGAACCCCGCGCCCAGCAGCAGCCACGCCCAGCCCAGCGGCACCATCAGCGCCACCCCGCCCAGCACCATGAAGCAGTAACCCATCAGCGGCACCGCCCGCACCGAGAAGCTTCCTCCCGTCACCACCGCCGTGCCGTACAGCAGCAGCCACACGCCCGGCACCATGGTGCGGTTCCCGGAGTACCACAGCACCACCGTCAGCACGCCGCCCGCGATCAGCGGCGGCAACAGCGCCAGCACGAACTTGCGCGCCACCGCCGTCCACAGCGGCACGCCCATCCGCTTCGCCTTCCGCTCCGAGCTCCACAGCGCGATCGCGATCGCCACCGCCGCCTCGGCCAGCCACACCGTCATCCACCCCGAGCCCAGGAACATGTGCTTCGAGATCGCCGCCGCCGCCAGCGCGGTCGCGCCCACCAGCATCTGCCCCCGCCCGCTCACCGCCGTGAACGACCCTGCGCTCGCCATCGTCTGCCGGATGTAATTCAGGTCTTCCAGCCGCACCTCGGCCAGCGGCTCGCCCTCCGGCGCCTCGAACGGGATCAGCTTCCGCCCCGCCGGCTTCCGCCCGTGATGTGGGTTCTCCCCCATGCTGGCTTAGAAGTATCCCCCGCCGCGCGAGTTGTCAAGTACTTTTCATTACAAAGCTACGGTAGAATCCCGCTTCCGATGCCCCGACTCCGCCTGCGCTGGAAGATCCTCCTCTACGCCAGCTCCCTGCTGGTGGCGCTGCTCGCCGCCATGCTGGTCTTCGTCAACTGGCAGGCCGACCGCTTCGTCAACCAGCGCCTCGCCACCGACCTCGACCAGGGACGCAAGCGCGTCCAGCAGGCCTCCGCCGAGCGCTTCGACCGCCTCGACTACCTCGCCCGCAACCTCGCCTCCTATCCCGACCTCAAGGCGCTGCTCGACACCCGCGACCTGCCCACCATCCGCGATTTCCTCGACACCCAGCGCGCCGCCAACTCGCTCGACCTCCTCCTCGCGCTCGATTCCGCCGGCAAGGTGCTCGCGCGCACCGACTCCGCCGACCCCGCCGCGCTCGCCGAAGCCCCCGCCTGGACCGCCGACCTGCTCGCCGGTCGCCCCGCGCGCGGCTTCCTCGCCATCGACGGCCGCGTCTACCAGGCCACCGCCGTGCCCGCCTCCGCCGGCTCCACGCTCTTCGGCTTCCTCGTCGCCGGCGTCGCCGTCGACGACGCCTGGGCGCGCCGCCTCGCCGAGCTTTCCGGCGCCGACGTCGTGCTCGCTTCCTCCGACCGCGTCCTCGGCTCCTCCCTCTCCCAGTCGCGCACCGCCTGGAAGACCCGCGCCGAATGGGAGCAGCGCGTCACCGCAACCCAGACGCGCCTCGAACTCGCCGGCGAAGCCTTCTCCGCCATCGCCGCGCCGCTGGAAAGCACAGGGCCCCTCGCCGTTGTGCTGAAGTCGCGCTCCGAAGCCCTCGCGCCCTACCGCGGCATCCAGCTCGGCCTCATCGCCCTCGGCCTCGTCGTCGCGCTCGTTGGCATCGTCGGCTCGGCCGTCCTCGCGCGCTCCGTCACCGCGCCCATCGCCCGCCTCGAGCACGGCACCAGCGAGGTCGCCGCCGGCAACTTCGACTTCCGCCTCGATCTTCCCCCCGGCGACGAGATCGGCTCCCTCGCCGCCAGCTTCAATCACATGACCGAGGGCCTGCGCGAGCGCCGCGACCTCCAGAAGTTCGTCTCCCGCTCTGCCATGGAGCGCGTCCGCTCCAACGTCGGCCACGAGCTCACCCGCGGCGAGCGCCTGCAGCTCACCATCTTCTTCTCCGACATGCGTGGCTTCACCACGCTCTCCGAGCACAAGCAGCCGGAAGAAGTCGTCGCCATGCTCAACTCCTGCCTCTCGCTCCAGGCGGAAAAAGTGAAGAAGTTCTCCGGCGACATCGACAAGTACGTCGGCGACTGCGTCGTCGCCATCTTTTCCGGCCAGGACATGGCCCTCAACGCCATCCGCTGCGCGCTCGAGATCCACAAGGCCGTCGCCGACTGGAACGCCGCCAATCCCGCCCGCGATCCTCTGCAGGTCGGCGTCGGCATCGTGACCGGCGAGGTCGTGCTCGGCTCCATCGGCAGCGCCGACCGCCAGGATTTCACCGTCATCGGCTCGAACGTGAACCTCTGCTCGCGCCTCTGCGCCAAGGCTGCCGCCGGCGAGGTCCTCCTCGCCGAGAGCACCTACAAGCTGGTCCAGGACCTGGTCGCCGCCGAGCGCCTCGAACCGATGGAAGTGAAAGGCTTCAGCCGCCCCGTCGAGGTCTACCGCATGCGCATCACCGCGCGCGCCCATAACGCCTAGCGCACTTTTCGGAGGTCATCCCGAGCGAGCGCGAGCCCGCCGTGGCGGGCGAGCGGGAGTCGAGGGACCTGCATTTCGGTCCCTGTGGACCGTGGACTGTGGACTACCGCGCCTTGTACTCGTAATCCTTCCCAAACTTGTTCTTGTGCGGCAGCTCCACGTACTTCGACTCGTCCAGCGTGAGCGCCGGACCCGCACCGCCCGCCGCGGCCTCGGCTGTCGCCGGTGTCGCGCGCTCCGACCACGCCGTCACGCGATACTTCCCCGCCGGCACGTCCAGCTTGTAGCGGCCGTCCGCGGCGACCTCCGCGATGTAGCTGGTCGGCACCACGTGGATCACCGCCGTCATCTCCGGATGGATGTTGCAGAACACCCGGTACGTGTTCGCCGTCTTGAACACCACCGGCTTCGACGTCTTGTACAGCCCCAGGTCGAACTCCCCCGGCTTCTGCTTGGTGAAGACGTTGTGCAGGATCGGGTCCTGGTTGTCGAAGTCCACCGTCGACCCCACCGGGATCACCAGCACGTGCGGCGTGATCTGCTTGTTGAGCTGCTTCATGGTGAAGCGCCCCGGCTTCGCGGCCGCGCCGCCCTCGAGCGGCTCGGCATAGACGTACGTCGGCACCTCGCTCTTCCGCCCGACGACCTTCACCGTCCCCGCGATCTCCGCCGCCTGCGCCGCGACTGCCAACAGCGAGAACGCCAACGCCAACCCGATCTTCGTCATGAGTTCACACCATCCAGAGTTGTCATTCTGAGCGAGGCGCGGGCGAACCATTCCCGCGCCGAGTCGAAGAACCCCTATCGCCGGAAAGCGGTCGCGTGAGCAACGCCCCGCGCAGCTTCTCCGCCGACGCCCCATCAAAGCTCTCCAGCACCAGCACGCGCTCGCCCGCGAACTCCACGGAGACCGTCCCTTCCTCCGTCTGCCACACCCGCCGGTTCCCGTCGCGCGCCGCCGCGCCCGCCCCCGGATACTTCTTGCCGACCGCCTTCGCGTACACCTCGGCAAAATCCTCCGCCGCATCTTTTTTCTGCCATTGCGAGACGTACACCAGTTCCACGTCCTTGGTCGTCAGCCCCTTGCTCTCGCCCTTGGTCGTGAACAGGTACCACCGCCCGCCGCGCCACTTCGGCGCCAGGCCGCCCGCCTTCCCCTTGCCCGCGAACTGCTCCGCCATCAGCGCGACGTCGAGCTGCCCGGCGGTCTCGATCCACAGCAGCTTGTGCTCTTCGCCCAGCAGCGCACCGAGCTTCGGCAGGTCCATCTGCGGCACCGGCTCCTTCTTCAGGTAGTTCTCCGGCATCATGATCTCGCGCGCGCTCGTCGGAGGCCGCGCGATCGGCTCGTTGTACGCCAGCTTGGGCCCGCCGCTCCGGCTCAGCCCGGTCACGAACTCGAACCCGCCTGTCCAGTACGGGAACTCCGCGCTCGCGCTCAGGTAGAGCGGCGTCTTCTTCACCAGCTCCTTGTTCTCTTTGCTCATGCTGGGGAACGCCGATTCCGCCTGCCGGATGAACTCCTGCCGGCTGCTCATCCCGAAGGTCGCGTACCGGCTCGACTTCGACCACAGGTACTGCACCGTCGCGTACATCGCGTGCCCTTCGATCACGGCCTTGCGCGCGAACGCGCCGTCGTCGAAGGTCGGACGGTGCCCGTCCTCGCTCCGGTTCGCCGCCTTCGCCTCCGCCTCGCTCCCCCCGCGCATGTACTCCTCGATGGAAAAGTGCTGGTCCTCCACCGCGTGCATCAGTTCGTGCACCAGCACCGGCTCGCGCTGCCCGCGCGCCAGCGTCTCCAGCAGGTACAGCTTCTTCTTCTCCGGGCTGTAGTACGCCAGGATCAGCCGCGGATGGCTCTCCGTCTCCCACTGCTCGATCGAGAAATCCCGCGGCACCAGCCCCAGCTTCTTCAGCAGCAGCTCGTGCGCCTGGTTCGCCTCGCGCGATTCGGCTTCCTGCTTCGCCGCTTCTTCGCGCGACTGCGCCAGGATCTTCTCCTGCGTCGTGAACTCCAGCTCGACCGGCGCGCGCGCCTTCAGCCCCAGGTCGCTCTCGAAGAACGCCAGCACCTTCCCCACCGCCCCGACCAGCTCCTGCTTCTCTTTGTCCGACATCGCGCGCTCGCCCGCGAGCGCCGGCAGCGCGGCCATCGCCGCCAACAGCAATAGCAGCGCGATCAGTCGCTTCTTCATGTTGTTGGGGTCCGGCGCCGCCACTGTGGACTGTGGACTGTGCACTGTGGACTAGTACGGATACGGCTCGATCTTCCAGCGGTCGAACACGCGCGCGTCCTTGAACACCTCGAACAGCGGCCCGTCGATCTCGCCGTCTTTCACCGCGTAGCCCAGGATCTCCAGCGCGCGCTCCATCGAGATCGCCTTCTTGTACGGCCGGTCCGCCGCCGACAGCGCGTCGAAGATGTCGGAGATCGTCATCATGCGCGTCTGCACCGGGATCTCCGGCGCGCTCAGCTTGTACGGATATCCCAGCCCGTTCAGCTTCTCGTGGTGCCCGCGCGCGATCGCCGGGATGTTCCGGATCTCCTTCGTCCACGGGATCTGCTGCAGGAAGTTGAAGGTGTGCACCACGTGCGACTCGATCTGCTTCCGCTCTTCGTCGTCCAGCGACCCTTTTCGGATGCTCAGCAGCCGCACCTCGTCCTCGGTCAGCAGCGCCTTCTCCTCGCCGTCGAAGTCCAGATAGTGCCGCGCCGCGATGTCCACCAGCTTGTCGAAGTTCCCCTCCGGCAGCACCGTCGGCTCGTTCGATTCCAGGATGGTCTGGAAGTATCGGTCGGCTTCCTCCACCTGCTTCGCCAGGTCGGCGTCGAACTTCGGCTGCTCCTTCAGGTACTGCTCGCGGCCTTTCTCGAGCGCGTAGTCGAGCTTCGACCGCAGCGCCAGGTTCTCCATCGTCCGCTTCACGAAGTGGAACCTCTGCCGGATCAGCTCCAGCTGCGCCGGGTAGAGCTTCTTCGCCTTGACCAGCACTTCCTCGCGCACGCCGACCTTGCCGAAATCGTGCAGCAGGCTCGCGTAGCGGATCTCTTTCATCTCCGTGCGCGTGAACTTCACGCCCGCGTACGGCCCGGCCTCCGCGCGGTCCACCGCCTCCGCCAGCGCCACCGTCAGGTTCGCCACCCGGAACGAATGGCCGCTCGTGGTCGGGTCGCGCGCCTCGATCGCGATGACGCTCGCCCGCACGAACCCTTCGAACAGCCGCTGGATCGCCTCGTACAGCCGCGAATTCTCCAGCGCCACCGCCGCCTGGCTCGCCAGCGACTGGATGATCTCCTGCTGCCGCGTCGCGAACGGCGTCACGTGGTTCACCACGTCCGCGATCTTCAGCAGCTTCACGTCCCACTTCCGCTTCGCGTTGATCAGCTGCACCACCCCGACGATCTCGTCCTTCTGGTTCCGCATCGGGACCGCCAGGATCGACTTCGTCCGGTAGCCCGAGTCCTCGTCGAACTTCCGGTTGATCGAGTACGGCACCTCGTCCGGCATGTGGTACGCGTCCGGGATGTTCACCACCTCCGCCGTCTGCGCCACGTATCCCGCGATCGACCGGTTCGAGATCTCCATCACGTGCTCCCGGAACGGGATCTGCACCGAGTCGTTCTGCGCCAGCTTGAACCGCAGCTGTTTCTTGATGTGCTTCTCGCTGTGCTCCGCCAGCTTCCCCAGCTTGCTCGCCTGGATCGCCGTCTTCGCCGCCGTTTCCGCCGGCAGCATCTTCATCGCGTCCGGCGACGTCTCGTCGTGCGCCAGGATCTTCGCCGTGTCGCTCCCCAGGTCGTCCACCGGCGCGTTCTCCACGATGTACAACGACCCCGCGTCCGCCATCGTGATCTCGCGCGACTTCGTCAGGATCAGCTCCAGCAGCTTCTCGGTATCGTGCTCCGCCGACAGCGCCGCCCCGATCTTGTTCAGCTCGTTGATCTCGTGCGTCGCGTGCGCCAGCTTCTCGCCCAGCTCCCGCCGCGACAGGATCAGGTGGATGTGGTCGATGGCGTTGTCCACCATCCGCTCCACCAGGTCCGTCGGCGTCTCCGGCGGCAGGTACGAATACACGATCCCGTCCAGCCGCGGGTCTTTGAACCGCTTCCCCGAGAGCGCGATCACCCGCAGGTTGGGCGCCCGGCACGCGTTGTAATGCTCCTCGATCAGCTCTTCGCGCGAGACGAACAGCACCCGCTCCACGTCCCCCGACTGCTCCGTCAGGTTCTCGTACGGGATGCGCCGGTACTTCTGCACCCCCAGCATCGCCTTCTTCCCGATCTCGTCTCCGCCGAAGTACACCACGAACGGCAGCGGACGCGCCTGCGTCCCCGCAGCCAGCACCATGGTGGTCGTCGCGGATGTGCTCATCTTTTGCTTCGGACGTGCCGTCCGAGAGGGGGGAGTTCTCGACGTTGGCGGCTAACTATATCAGAAACAGCTAGGCGCGTCCGCAGCCTTCCCCTGCCCTCCCGACCGCGCCAAATCAGGCCTTGCCGCGCATTGCCCTCGCCCGGGCCGGGCCCTCGCCCGCCCCCAAAGACCACCGCCCAACCGCCATTGACTGAGGTATAATCGCGGCCCTTCCCCCGTTAGTTTGCGATAACTCCGTTCCCAGGTTCAGTAACAAGGAGATCTGTGATGGCGACCCCGACCACTTCCGTCCCGCCGACCGGGACCGGCGCTACCGCCGCTGCCGCCGCACCCGCGCCGGCTCCGGCCGCTGCCGCACCCGCCCCCGAGCACTTCCTGCAGCGCATCAAGCTCTTCAGCGGCCTCTCCATCCTCGAGTGCTCCGAAGTGGTCAAGCGCATGAAGCGCCGCGACTTCCCGCCCAACCAGATCATCGTCCGCGAAGGCGCGCCCGGCAATTCCATGTTCTTCATCACCGCCGGCCAGGTCGAGGTCCGCAAGAAGGACACCGTCACCGGCATCGACTTCCTCCTCACCGAGATGGGTCCCGGCCAGAACTTCGGCGAGATGTCGCTCTTGACCGGCAAGCCGCGCACCGCCACCGTCACCGCCGTCCAGCCCACCACCTGCGCCGTCCTCGAGCAGAAGGACTTCCAGGACCTGCTCATGCAGTATCCGAAGATCGGCATCGCGCTCACCACCATCCTCGCCGAGCGCGTGGAGGCCGCCTCGCAGCACGTCGGCATCGAGTACATCAACCTCTCCAAGATGAACTTCGATGCCCGCGTCCTCCAGCTCCTGCCCCAGACCATGATGCTGCAGCACAAGATGATCCCGGTCGCCTTCGCCAACAACCGCCTCACCCTCGCCATGACCAACCCCAACAACATCCTCGCGCTCGACGACATCCGCCGCATCATCAAGGGCGTCATGATCGAGCCCGTCGTCATGACCGAAGACGACTTCCGCAAGTTCATGAACACCACCTACCAGGAGCTCACCCGCAAGGAAGAGGAGAAGCTCCAGGCGCAGCTCGGCAAGGAGCAGTCCAAGCCCGTCGAGCTCGTCGCCGAGAAGAAGGCCGAGGTCACCATCGACCTCCTCCAGTCCGACATCATCCGCGACCTCCAGATGACCGAGGACATGCAGTCCCAGTCCATGTCCGACAACAAGCAGGAGCTCACCGCCGCCTCCGAGGACGCGCCCATCATCCGCCTCGTCAACTCCATCCTCGGCCTCGCCATCAAGAAGGGCGCCAGCGACATCCACATCGAGCCCATGGAGAAGGACGTCGTCGTCCGCTTCCGCCAGGACGGCGCCCTCCAGATCGTCCAGAACCTGCCCAAGAAGGTCCAGCTCGGCCTCATTTCGCGCTGCAAGATCCTCTCCAAGCTCGACATCAGCGAAAAACGCCTGCCGCAGGACGGCCGCATCTCCGTCAACATGGAAGGCAAGCCCATCGACTTCCGCGTCTCCACCGTCCCCGCCAAGTGGGGCGAGAAGATCTGCATGCGCATCCTCGACAAGTCCAACACCACGCTCGGACTCGACAAGGTCGTCGCCCACCCCGACATCCTCAAGAAGATCCGCGACCTCGTCGCCCAGCCCTACGGCATCATGTACGTCACCGGCCCCACCGGCTCCGGCAAGACCACCACCCTCTACTCCGCGCTCGCCGAGATCAACGACCCTGAGGTCAACATCTCCACCGCCGAGGACCCCATCGAGTACGACCTCGCCGGCGTCAACCAGATCCAGGCCAACAAGGACATCGGCCTCGACTTCGCTCGCATCCTCCGCGCCTTCCTCCGCCAGGACCCCGACGTCATCCTCGTCGGCGAGACCCGCGACAAGGAGACCGCGCACATCGCCGTCGAAGCCGCCCTCACCGGCCACATGGTCTTCACCACGCTGCACACCAACTCCGCCGCCGGCGCCTTCACCCGCCTGGGCGAGATGGACGTCGAGCCGTTCCTCATCTCCGCTTCCACCGTCGGCGTGATGGCGCAGCGCCTCGCCCGCCGCCTCTGCCAGAACTGCAAGGAGGCTTACCAGGTCGACGAGGCCACCGCGCAGTACCTCGGCCTCACGCCCGGCGAGACCATCTACAAGGGCAAGGGCTGCGACGCCTGCGGCGGCAAGGGCGTCCGCGGCCGCGTCGGCATCTACGAGGTCATGGTCATGAACGCCCGCCTCCGCCAGATGGTCGCCAAGGCCGCCCTCACCGAGGACATCCACAAGGCCGCCATCGAGGACGGTATGCTCGACCTCCGCATGTACTCCGCCTGGCTCATCCGCCAGGGCCTCACGACGGTGGATGAAGTCTTACAGGTGGTTTCAGTTCAGGAGTAACGAACCCGTTTCCGGTTTCCGGTTTCCCGTTTCCCGATGGCCCGCTCACTCGAGCGGGCTTTTTTTCTCCGCTGTCATCCCTTGAGCGGCCGCGCTTCATCCCGAGCGAGTCCGCCGCGCTTCCCCGCGATTTGTCATCCCGAGCGAGGCCGCCGTGGCGGACGAGTCGAGGGACCACGCCTTGGCTAATCGCTAACGGCTAATCGTTAATCGCTTCTCTTTTGCCTTTTGCCTTTTGCTTTCCTCTGTGCCTCTGTGTCTCTGTGGTGGATCTTCGGCTCCGATTTCACTGGAAACTGGAAACCGGAAACTAGAAACTGGTTTCGTGCCCCGCCACTTCGACTACTCCCTCGACGTCCCCTGCTCTCCCGCCGACGCCTACGACCGCATCACCAGCTCCGACGCCTGGCAGGGCTCCGAGGTCTACGGCAAGATCCAGTGGGTCCAGGGCGAGCCCTGGCAGCCCGACAGCGTCCGCGAGGTCGAGACCCTGGTTCCCTTCCGCGCGCAGCATAAGCAGCGCGTGCTCGCCGCCCACCCCGGCCGCGTCATCGACATCATGAGCCACGGCATGGGCTACACCAACCACACCCAGATCCTCTTGGAGCCCTCGCGCGGCGACGCTGCCGGCGCCACCGGCGGCGGCACCCACATCCAGTACGTCATCGACATCGAGGGCTCCCTCCCCCTGCCCGGCTCCCTCATCGACGACTTCGTCCACCGCTTCATGGACGCCTACCTCCCCGAGCTCAAGAAACTCTGCGGCGGGTAGAACCAGTCGCTAGTCGTCAGTCGCTAGTCGCCAGGAGACCTTCAACGCCGAGGCGCTGAGTACACCGAGGACTTCTTTTCGCCGCGGATGGCCTTTCGCCTGCCCCGAGCGCAGCCGAGGGGCGGAGGAACGCGGATCGAGAACCTGCTCACCGCGGAGGCTGAAAAGGCTCTGCGAGAAAACCTGAGCCGAACTGCTTACCGCGGATCAACGCGGATCAGAATCCAAATCCACCACAGAGACACAGAGACACAGAGTGGATCGGGTCCAGCTCGCCCGCAGCGCGCGGCATTGGCAGGTCAGGCCTTCAGGCCTGACTCGCGCAGCGACGAAGGGCGTGAGCCGTGTGTAAGGGGAACGAAAAGACCACTTCCGAGCCGCGCGCAGCGCCCGCGCGCAGGCCCGCTCGGCGGGACGGAGCGTCCGAATCACGGTATCGGGGTACCCCACCCCCCCTCTCTTTTTGGCGCCGACAGCGGTAAAGCCAACGTTCGCAGCGCCTTGCGGGAAAACTTGCCGTGATTTCTACCGTGGTTTTACCGTGCTTAGTGACCATATTGCATTCGCACTCACTCGATTGACAGTATTGACAACCGCAATTTCATCTTTTGTGGCGTGTGTGGTTGTCGTCATGCGGATGCCGAGCCCGGGTCCATGGGCAACGGCCCTTGCCGTCTTTATGGTGTGTGCTTTCCTCTTGGTATGGTGGGTCTACAGCCGGTCCGTAGCATATTTTCAGAACATCGGACCCTTCCATCTGAAGAACGGGACGTGGGTAACAATCTCTTCATGCATGTATGACGTCGCGCTTGCCGTCTTAAGTCTCGTCCTTATCAGATCAAGGTAGCGCTGCATTCCGGCGAGGAGGTTACATGGAAGAGGGCCGAGGGTCTTCCTCCGGCTGTTTCCTGCTGATCCTGGTAATCATTTTTGGAGCTGGGTGGTATCAGTCCTCACGTGAAGTTAAACGTCTGAATAGGCAGCTCGCCGTGGCGAGGGCCGAGGCTGAGCGAACGGAAGCAGACGCCAGTGAGCTGCGCAGCCAGGTGGACGAGCTAAAGTCGAACGTGGACGACTTTGCCTACAACAATTGGCAGGATGTCGTTGGCGAGGTTGAGAACTCTACTTCGCAGGTCGACTCGAGCCTCGAAGCGCTTGAGTCCGATTTACAGGCCGTAAATGAGAGTCTTGTGTCGGTCGCGGATGACGACTGAGAGACCACAAGCCTGGAATCCTCCCGCCGTGCGCCAATAACCCGCCGTACATGCGCGCCGCCCCAGCGCTGGGCAGGCGGACCGGTTGAGGCAGCGATGAGCAATAAGCAGCGCTCGGAAATCGCTCCCGCTGAGCGATAATCCCGTGCATGAACATCCTGTTATGGGTGCTGCAGGGGCTGGCGGCGCTGGTGTACGGAGCGTCGGGCGTGATGAAGGTCTTCCTGTTCGACAAGATCAGCGGCGAGGTGCCGTCGTTCGGGGCGCTGCC
>DATIBR010000082.1 GCA_035457425.1 Terriglobales bacterium | reverse complement strand
CCCTCGAGCTCCGCCTGCTCGCGCTGCTCTGCTACGCTCGCCTGCAACTGGAGCGCGTGCATCCCGCCGCGCCCGAGTACATTCGCCGCGTGGCCGGCAACTACGGCTCGCTCGCCGACCGCGCCTCCAGCGTCGCCTCGCTGCTCGAGCCCACCAGCGGCATGCGCTGCGCCCGCGCGCTCGCCGCGCGCTGACCCTGCCCCGCCCCGGCCGTTAGCCCCTGTCCGATAGTCACCGTGCGCCCTGTCACATCCGGTGACGCGCGGCATCTTTCGCAGCAGAAGCACGCCACCGTCTGACGTCCGGCCCTTGCAGCGGCCGGGCGCGAATCGAAAAAGGAGCGTTTCATGCGAGGGATACGTGTGTCTCAAGTCATCGGGCTCGTGCTGGCCACCATCGTGGCAGTCGGTTGCGGCGGCGGAGGCAACACGGCCGCCGTGAACAATCCACCTCCCGCCACCCAGAGCGCCATGGCGCAGATCAAGTTCGGTGACGCCCCGGCGGACAGTATCGTCGCTTTCGAGCTCACGGTGAATTCCGTGGTGCTGCACAGCTCCGCGGGCGACGTCAGCGTGCTCGCCTCCCCCACCCGCATCGAGCTCATCCACAACGCCGGCAACTTCGAGCCGCTCGCGCTGCGCAACATCCCCGCCGGCGCCTACACCGGCGCCACCATCACCGTCGCCGACCCCGAGGTGAAAGTCATCGGTTCGACCGGGCAGCCGGTCGAGCTCGCCGCCACGCTCGCCTCCAACACCGCGAACGTGACCTTCAGTCCGGCCATCACCGTCGCGAGTTCTCCGCTGGTCATCAACTTCGACCTCAACGTCGCCGCTTCGGTCGCCATCTCCGGCAACACCGCCACCGTCACGCCGACCTTCACGGCGAGCTCCAACCCGGTCGCGCAGAACGAGAACGAGCAAGAGGTCGAAGACGGCGAGGTCGAGGTCACGGGCGCAGTCGCCTCCGCCGGCGGCAACAGCTTTTCCATCAACGTCGACCAGGCGTCGCAGTCCCTCACGTTCACCACCGACTCTTCCACTCAATTCGAGTCACCGCTGACCGGCGTCGGGTCGCTCACCGTCGAGATGATCGTGGAAGTCCACGCGGTCACGCAGAGCGACGGTTCGCTGCTCGCGCGCAAGGTCGAGGCCGAGGTCGAAGGGGCCGACGGCCTCGAAGTGGAGGGGTTGGTGGTGAGCACCACCGGCTCCCCGGTCACGCAGTTCGTGATGGTCGTGCAGGACGAAACGACTCCCAGTTCGTCCGCTCCCGCCATCGGCGCGAACGTCACCGTCAACCTGGATGGCAACACGCGCTTCCGCCTGCGCTCCGACAAGGTGGACCTCAGCAACCTGCCCTTCACGCCCACGTTCGACGCCTCGACCCTCAGCGTGGCGCAGCGCGTGGAGGTCGACACCGACACCTCGGCGGCCTCCACCATCACCGCCGACAAGGTGAAGCTCCAGGAGCAGGCGCTCACCGGCGTCGTCTCCGGCTACACGCCCAACGGCTCGCAAGCCTCGTTCACCCTTACCGTGGCTTCCGATTCCGCGTTCGCGCGGCTCACCGGGCTGACCACGCTCACCGTCTTCCAGCAACCGAGCACCCGTCTGAAGAACCTGAGCGCCGTCTCGAACGGCGCCACCGTTCGCGTCCGCGGCCTGCTCTTCTCCAACAGCGGCTTCAAGCTGGTGGCGGAGCGCATCGGGACGCCGTGATCGTTCCCCAGTGCATCTCTCCCCAGGGTCGCGCTCCCGCGCGGCCCTCTTTTTTGCTTAACGCTTCGCGGCAGGAGCGCGCCGGCAGCTCTCCTGCGCCAGCGCGTCGTAGTAGTTGGTGATGAAGCTCCGGAGGATCTCTTCCGCTTGGAACGGCCACGGCGCCTGCTGCAGCGGCTTGCCGAGGAACTCCGCCGAGGTCGAGATGATGGTGCCGCCGCCCTCGGCGTCGGCCAGGTCGGTGGACTGCTGCACCGTGACGCCCACGCCGTGGTTGATCCACGTGATACGCGTGCCCGGCTCCACGCCCGTTACCAGCATGTAGGCGTCGAAGGTGAACGGCAGCGGCCCGATCTTCGCGCGGTGCTCGAACACGAAGCGGCTGCCCACCTGCCACGGCTCGCCCTGCTTCCAGTACACGTTGCCGTAGAGCCCGCGGATGCGCTCCCAATCCGGCCAGCTCTGCCAGTCCGTCAGCGTCGCCCACACCACATCGCGCGGGCAGTCGGCCGCGACCGAGTACTCCACCGAGCCCGCCATGCCGGTGAGCTTGTCGCGGAAGCTGGCGGTGTTGGTGTCTTCCAGCCGCAGCTTCTCGCGCATCTGTCCGCGCGCGCGATGCAGCCGCGTCCGCACCACCTCGCCGGTCACGTTGAGCGCCCTGGCCGTCTCTTCCACGCTGAGCTGCTCGATCTCGCGCAGGATGAAGACCTCGCGGAACGGCTCGCTCAGCGTCCCGAGCGCCTCGGTGATGGCGCGCCGCGTCTCCTTGCGCTGCAGGACTTCGTGCGGCAGCTCGCGCTGGTCGCGCGGCTCGGCCGGCGCCGGCGCGTCTTCGTCGGGGCTCTCCTGCTCGATCGGCTCGGTCGGCCGCCGCTTCGCGCTCCGCAGCCGCATGCGCGCCTCGTTCATCGCGATCTGCAGCAGCCACGCCTTGAAGGTCACCCCGGCGCGCAGCTCGCCCAAATGTACGAAGGCCTTCAGGATGGCGTCCTGCGTGGCCTCTTCGGCGTCCGCGGAGTCGTGCAGCACGGCGTACGCCGTGCCATAGACCGACCGACGGTAGGGCTGGATGAGCTCGGTGAACAGCGCCGACTCCCCCGCCACGATGCGCTCGATCAGCCGCGCATCCCGCTCGTTCGCAGTCGCGGGCTCCGTTGCCGGTGCTGGCGCCTGGCTGTCCATAAGGGTGTTGTGTCCGTGGATGTTATGCCAATCGCTGCCTCTCAGGCTAATGGCGCTAAGGCCCCGGTCCCGGAGGGCGGTGGTGCGGTGCCGGAGCAGGCGCCACTTGCCCGCGCGCGGCTCACTGCGCGACCAATTCGAAGATCG
>DATIBR010000081.1 GCA_035457425.1 Terriglobales bacterium | reverse complement strand
CAGACGCGTCAGCGGGGCCTCGAAGTTGAACTTGTCCGCGTTGCCGTAGCGCGCCTTGGCGAACGCCTCGTTGAGCATGTAGGAGCCGGCGGAGGCGATGATCATCATCACGCGCATGGCGAAGATCCAGACCAGCAGCTGCACCTGCACCGCCGGCGACTTCACCGCCAGCAGGATGAAGGTGATCAGCGCCACGCCCGTCACGCCGTAGGTCTCGAAGCCGTCGGCCGACGGCCCCACCGAATCGCCCGCGTTGTCGCCCGTGCAGTCGGCGATCACGCCCGGGTTGCGCGCGTCGTCTTCCTTGATCTTGAAGACGATCTTCATCAGGTCCGAGCCGATGTCCGCGATCTTGGTGAAGATGCCGCCCGCGATGCGCAGCGCCGCCGCGCCCAGCGACTCGCCGATGGCGAACCCGATGAAACACGGCCCCGCGTAATCCCCCGGGATGAACAGCAGGATCGCCAGCATGATCAGCAGCTCCACCGAGATCAGCATCATGCCGATGCTCATGCCGGCCTTCAACGGGATGTTGTAGATCGGGTACGGCTTGCCGCGCAGCGACGCGAACGCCGTGCGCGAGTTCGCGAACGTGTTCACCCGGATCCCGAACCACGCCACCCCGTAGCTGCCCGCGATCCCGATGATCGAGAACAGCAGGATGATCGGCACGGTCACGCTCACCGGGTGCGCCTCCACCGGGTGCAGGAACCCGAAGTACGCCACGATCACGATGGCGATGAACACCCACAGCAGCAGGATGAACTTCCCCTGCGTGATCAGGTACGTCTTGCAGGTCTCGTAGATCAGCTCCGAGATCTCCCGCATCGCGCGGTGCACCGGCAGATTCTTCAGGTTCATGTACATCATCAGGCCGAAGGCCATGCCGAGCGCGCACACGATCAGCCCGAACAGCAGCAGCGTGTGCCCGTCGATGCCGAGGAACTGCTCCGACGAGAGGTCCGGGAGCTTGAGCGAGGCTTCGCCGCCGCCCTTGTGTTCGACGGCCTGCTGCGCGGGCGCCGGTTCCGGCGCGGCTTGGGCGAATGCGGTGGTGGAGAGGGCGAGCAGCGCCAGCAGTGCCAGCGCAGCAAAGACGCGGCGCGAAGTTCTCGCGGCGAGCGAGTGGAACATACGGATTCCTCCGAAACTAGGACGTTGGGATCGTCTGGGCCGGCGAACTGGGCCGGCAGTTCGGAGCAGCGCTTCCACCAGGACAGTGAAAGTACAGGCTTGGCCGCGCTCCAGTCCTCATGGGATGCGCGCCCAATGACGCGCGTAAGCACCCCGAGAACAGACTTTTATATCATGCGCGAAAAAATACGGTCAACGCGAGGGACTCGTATCAGGGCAAGGCTTGAGCCGTGCCAATAGGGCGGCACGAAGTGTTACTTCGACGCTTCCACCGTCTCGATCACGATCGCTTTCGACCCGCCGCGGTCGTGCACCTGGCCGCTCACCGTCACTTTCTTCCCCGCGACCTTCATCAGGCGCTTGTTCTGCCCGTGCGCCGGGCGCGCGTTGTCGATCGGCCAGTACACCGTGCCGTCCTCCGCCAGGATGACCAGGGGCGACCCCGCTTTCGCGCACTCCTGCGCGCACTGCTCGCTGATCGGCCGGTCCAGGTCCTTGGTGTAGGCGCACGCCGAATCGATCACGTAGCCCGTCACCGTCGCCTTCTTGCTGTCCGCGAACGACGTCAGGGCCATCAACACCGCGAATGCTATGAATGCCTTCCAGCGCATGGGTACCGCCTTTCGCGGCGATGGTACACCTCAAACCACCGAGTGTAGCGCCCTCGACCCCGAGGGCGCGCTTTCCCTCGACCCCGAGGGCGCGCCCGCGCGTCCTTGCTCGCCTCGGGCCGTGCTGTCCGTCTAAGATATCTGGTTCTCTACGCCCATCCGGAGGCACCTGTGAGACTCACCCGACGGCTTTCCTGCCTGCTGGTTCTCTTTTCGCTCGCCCTCTTACCTCTCTATGCGCAACACGCCGCGGCGCCCGCCACCCACGGCATCCAGGCGTCGCACATCGACAGGTCCGTGCGCCCCGGCGACGACTTCTTCGAATTCGCCAACGGCGCCTACCTCAAGCCGCTCGAGATCCCCGCGGACCGCGCCTCCGTCGGCGTCTTCAACAAGCTCGCCGACCTCTCCAACAAGCGCACCAACGACCTGATCGAGGAGATCGCGAAGTCGAACCCCGCCGCCGGCACCGAGAACCGCAAGCTCGCCGACCTTTACGCCTCCTACATGGACGAGGCCGGCATTGAGCAGCGCGGCCTCGACCCCCTCAAGCCGCACCTCGCCGAGATCGCCGCCATCCAGGACCGCAAGCAGCTCGCCGCCGCCCTCGGCCGCACGCTCCGCCAGGACGTGGACCCGATGAACAACACCAACTACCACACGGATAACCTGTTCGGCCTCTGGGTCGGGCCGGGATTCGCCGATCCCGGCCGCTACCACGCGTACCTGCTGCAAGGCGGGCTCGAGCTGCCCGACCGCGAGTACTACCTCGCCGACTCCCCGCACATGAAGGAGCTGCGCGCCAAGTACCAGGCGCACGTCGCGGCCATGCTCAAGCTCGCCGGCTTCGATAACCCCGAGCAGCGCGCCCAGCGCGTCCTCGACCTCGAGACCGCCATCGCCAGGACGCATCGCCCGCTCGACCAGAACGAGGACGTCGCCAAGGCCAACAACCAGTGGCAGATGGCCGACTTCGCCCGCAAGGCCCCGGGCCTCGACTGGAACGCGTACTTCCAGGCCGCCGGCCTGGGCAAGCTGAAGGCGTTCTACGTCTACCAGCCGGAAGCTTTCACCGGCGAGGCCGCGCTCGTCCAGAGCCAGCCGCTCGACGCCTGGAAGGACTGGCTGAGCTATCACCTCATCGAGCACTTCGCCGGCGTCCTGCCGAAGGCCTTCGCCGACGAGCGCTTCGCTTTCTTCGGCACCGCCATGTCGGGGGCGACCAGGCAGCGCCCGCGCTGGCAGCGCGGCGTCTTCGTCGTCAACGGCCTGCTGGGCGACGCGGTCGGCAAGATCTACGCCGAGCGCTACTTCTCGCCCGAGTCCAAGAAGACCGCGCAGGAGATGGTCGAGAACATCAAGGCGGCCTTCCACAAGCGCATCGACGCGCTCGCGTGGATGGACCCCAAGACCAAGGCCGAAGCGCAGAAGAAACTTGCCACGCTCTACGTCGGCGTCGGCTATCCCGAGAAGTGGCGCGATTACTCGAAGTTCGAGGTCAAGCCCGGCGATATCTTCGGCAACCTGTGGCGCGCCGAGATGTACGAGTACCAGTATGAGGTCGGGCGCCTGGGCGCCGCCGTCGACAAGCACGAGTGGTCGATGACGCCGCAGACCGTCAACGCCGTGAACCTCCCGCTGCAGAACGCGCTCAATTTCCCGGCCGCGATCCTGGAGCCGCCGTTCTTCGACGCCAAGGCCCCGGCGGCCGCCAACTACGGCGCCATCGGCACCGTCATCGGCCACGAGATCAGCCACGCCTTTGACACGCTCGGATCCACCTTCGATTCCGACGGCCGCTATCGCGACTGGTGGACCAGGACCGACCTGGAGCACTTCCGCGCCGCGACCGAGGCCCTGGCCGGCCAATACGACCAGTACGCCCCGTTCCCCGACCTCCACATCAACGGCCACCAGACGCTCGCCGAGAACGTGGCCGACGTCGCCGGCCTCTCGGCCGCCTACGACGGCTATCGCGCGTCGCTCCACGGCAAGCCCGCGCCCGAGCAGGACGGCTTCACCGGCGACCAGCAGTTCTTCCTTGCCTTCGCCCAGAACTGGGCGTCGAAGGCGCGCGACGCCGCCCTTCGCCAGCAGGTCGCGACCGACGTCCACACGCCGGGTCACTGGCGCGCCTTCGAGGTTCGCAATATCGACGCCTGGTACAAGGCCTTCGACATCCAGCCCAGTGACAAGATGTACCTGGCGCCGGAGCAGCGCGTCCGCATCTGGTAGCAGGGAAGCGGGACTTCAGGGCAGGCGGATGACCACCGCCTGCCCTTCGTTCGTGACGCTTGCCCCCCGGAAGCTGCCTTTCACCCCGGGCGCTGCCACCGCGACTCTGCCGTCCTTGTCATCCAAGCTGACCGGGCCCAGCCCCGTTACTACTAAGCGCTTAGTACCGTTGAAGAGCGGGTGCGGACCGACGCCCTCGGTGAGCGAGGCGTGGTTCAGCACCTCCAGCTCGCCCGACTTGTTGCCCACCTTCATCCAGCGTGTGTGCAGGACTTCGGCGTTGCCGAGGTTGCGCACGTTCCACGGATCGAAGCCCTGCGGCCAGAGCGGCTCCTTGCCCGCGATGATCTCGATGCGCCAGCCCTCGGCCGCGAGAAACTCCTGCTTGCGCTTGGCGCGGCCGGAGACGAGCTGGTCGCGCTCCGCCTGCGCGCGGTCGAGTTCCTGCTGCGCGACCTCGGCGGCGAACGAGCACAGCTTGCGCGGGCGCTGCGGGTCGCGGTCGAAGTAGGCATTCAGGCGCGCATCGAGCGGCGCGTCGCCCGCCTCTCGCCACTTCTTGCCGACGAAGCGGTCGAGCAGCAGCGCCAGCGCCTGCCCCGTGGCGTAGCCGCGCTGCCGGATCAGCTCCGCAGGGAAGTCGTCCGCCGCCAGCGCAGCGTGTTTGCGCGCGGCCTTGTACTCCACGTACTGGGCGAGGCCTTCGTTGAGTTCCACGCCGCGCTCGTAGGCCGCCGCGCCCGGCGGCATCTTGCGGAAGCGCTGCTCGCGCAGGCGCATCGCGGCCTCCGACCAGCAGCGCACCTCGCGGTCGCTGCGCGCGTGCAGCGCGCGTAGCAGCGCGAGAGTCTCCAGCCGCCGCAGCGCCAGCGCCTCGGCGTCGTCGAACGGATAGAGGAACAGCTCGCCCTCGTTCGCCGCCCACTTCGGGTGCGCCTTCTTCTGGTAGACGTGGAAGGTCTCGTGCACCAGCAGCGCGGCCTGGTCGCGCACCGTCGCCTTCGACTTCGAGATGTCCGCGGTCGCGGTCGGGACCCCGTTCACCTCGGTGCCGGTGTTGGCGCGGACCGAATCGTGCTGTCCGGCAAACACGAACACGCCCGCGGCCCCCTCGACCGGCTGGAAGCCCTCCGGCGGCTTCGGATGGTGGAACAGGTAGGTGTTCATGCCGTCGAACAGCTCCACCGCGGTGTGCTGCGGCTCGAATCCGGGCCAGAGCGGCTGGCGCGCCATCTTCTCGAACTCGCGCAGCGCCTCGACCGCCCGCGGCTGCTCCGCGCAGGCGAAGCAGGAAAGCAGCGCGAGGATCGCCAGGAGTCGACGCATGGGTGGTTCGACGAGCGAGATGCTAACAGGTTAGCAGCCCCG
>DATIBR010000080.1 GCA_035457425.1 Terriglobales bacterium | reverse complement strand
GCCACCTCGAAGACGAAGGCCTCGCCGGTGGAAGAGCCGCCGGCAAGCAACCGGCCGTCCGCACTGAACAGCGCCGAGGTCGCGCGCGCCTTCGTCACCGCTTGGTCCGCGAGCAGTGAACCGGAGAGGTCATAGACGCGGACGTGCCCGTCGTCGGTGGCGACCGCGATCAACCGCCCATCCGGGCTGAAGCGCGCATCGTTCACCCAGCCTTTCTCGACCACGCGACGCGTGAGCAGCGGCCGGCCATTCGTGGTCCACAGCTTGACCGAGCCGTCGGTCGAGCCGGTGAGCAGGCGCTTGCCATCGCGCGCGAGCGCGATGGCATTCAGCCGGTGCTGGCCGCTGTCGAAGCGCGCGACCGCTCTTCCCGAGAACGCCGTGACCTGGACCTCGCCGCTGTCGAAGCTGTTGGCGAAGCGGCCGTGCGCCGCGTCGCAGGCCACGCGGCGGACCGTGCCCGCGCCCTGCACCTCGGCGACCACGTCGAGCTTCTCCTCGTGAATCTGCCAGAGGCGCGCGACGCCTTCATCGGAACCGGTGACCACGCGCCCGGTCGAGCCGCAGAAAGCCACGTCGTTCACCGCCGCGCGATGCACCTTCAGCGTGCGGAACGTCTCGCTCGCAGGCAGCGGCCACAGCCGGAGCGTCCCGTCGTATCCCGTCGTCGCGAGCGTATCGCCGCCCGGCGAGAAGACCGCGTTGAACATCGGCGAGCGCTGTCCGGCGAGCTTGCCGCGTGCCTCGCCCGCCAGCGTCCACAGGCTGGCTTCGCCGCCGCCGCTCGCGACCACCAGCGACTTGCCGTCGGGCGCGAACTGCACCCGCTGCACGACCGCGTCGGTCGCGGTCCAGCGCGCCCGCTCGCGCAGCACGAGCTTCCGCGGCGGCGACGAAGGCTCCGCCGCCGCCGCGTTCAGCGACACCGCGACCAGCGTGATGGCAAGCAAGCGCCGCATGACAGTCCGCACCTACTGCTTCAAGTGCGCCTCGATCTTCGCCAGGCCGGCGCGCGCGCAGCCTTCATCGATGTCGCCGGAAGGCGCGCCCGAGACTCCGAGCCCCGCGATGATCACGCCGTCCACCTTCACCGCCACGCCGCCCGGCGTGAACGTCAGCCCGGGCAGCGACGCCGCCGGCATCGTGGTCGAAGTCGCCGGCGACCGCGTCATCGCCGCCGCGATCTCGCCCGTCGAATCCTTTTTCTGGATGGGCCCGAGCGTGATCATGGTGTAGCCCTTGTTGAAGCTGTTCTCCACCGTGTGCGGCGAGGCGCCGTCGCCGCGGATCACCACCTGCCGGATCCCGTCGGCGCCCACCACGCTCGCGCTCACGTTCTGCCCCTTCGCCCGGCAGTCGTCCACCGCCGCCATCGCCGCTTCCACCGACCACGCCGCGGGCAGCGCTTTCATCGTCCGCAGCGTCGGAGCCGGCGCCGCCGACTGCGTCCACAGCCGCACGCCGCCCAGGACCAGCAGCACGACCACCACCGAACCAAGCACTCGCCTCATCGTTTCACCTCGTTGGATTTGAAAACCCGGATCCGGCCCGTTTCAGCGCGCTGCCTGCGCGCTCGACGCCGGCGCTTCCTTCGCCGCCCCCGCTCCGCGGTAGCGCAGCGCCAGCATCGTGATGTCGTCGGACTGCGCCGCGCCCGCGGCGAAGGCTTTCACCTTCTCCATCAGCTCGTTGCAGGTGTCCTGCGCGCTGGCGTTGCGCGCCAGGTGGCACAGCACCTCCCCGATGGCCGGCGTGGTGAAGAGCTGGCGCTCGGGGTTCATCGCCTCGTTCACGCCGTCGGTGTAGGTGACGAGCGTGTCGCCGCTTTCCAGCCGTAGCGCGCCGGAAATGAAGACGTGGTCCGGCACGATGCCGAGCGCGACTCCGCCGACCTTGTCGACCATGTCGACCTGGCCGCTGCTGTGCATGATGAACGGCGGCTCGTGCCCCGCGTCGCAGTACTCGATCTGGCCGGTCTGCGGGTCGAAGATGCCCGCCAGCGCCGTCACGAACATCTGCGAGCGGTTGTTCTCGCACACGTAGCGGTTCAGGTCGCGCACCATCTCCGCCACCGTCACGCCCGGCTTGGTCCCAAGGATCTGGAAGGCGGTGACGACCATCGCCATGAACAGCGCCGCCGGCACGCCCTTGTCGGAGACGTCGCCGATGATGAAGCAGACCCGGCCATCCGGCAGTGCGAAGTAATCGTAGAAATCGCCGCCCACGTCCTGTGCGGGCAGCAGCGTCGCGAACAGGTCCACCTCGGGCTGCCGCGGGAAGGCAGGGAAGGTGTTCGGCAGCATCCCCATCTGGATGTCGGCGGCGAAGTGCAGCAGCTGTTCGCTGGCGCGCACGCGCCCCAGCACCATCGTGAGCTGGTGGCTGATCGCGTCCAGCGCCGAAGGCGAGATGCCGCAGTCGTGGATGGCGAGGTTTGCGATCGTCTCGTTCCCCAGCCGGACCGGCAGTTGCACCTCCGGCGGGACGATGGTGCCGGCGCGGAAGAGCTCGCCGCCGGCGAGCTGGAGCGCGGCGCCCTTGGCGCCAAACTGCGTCATCAATTTCTCGACCACCGTCGCGCCCACCGCCTTGGAGCTCGCGCTCGGCAAAAGCGCGTCCCCCAGCCGGTTCAGCCGCTCGGCCTCCAGCCGCCGCCGGTTCGCTTCGTCGGCGTTGCGCTCCGAGATGAGCGAGACCCAGCTGACGGCCACCGACGTCACCAGCACCGCGAACGCGGCCACCATCTCTTCGGCGTCGTCGAAGCCGAACGTGTGGACCGGCGGCACGAAGTGGTAGTCGAACGCGAGCGCGGAAGCGAGGCCACCGACCACCGCGCTGATCGGTCCCCAGCGGATGGCGAAGAACAGCGTGACCAGCACGCCCACCATGGCGACGGTGGCCGGCCGCACGTTGGGGATGTGGGAAGCCGCCTCGAGCATCAACCAGAGCGCCACCGCGCACAGGATGGCGCGCAGCGCGTGCACCCACCACTTCACCCCGAGGATGCTCATCGCGCCGCCCTCTTCTGTTGCGAGCCCAGGTTCACCGCAAAACTGTGGACGTTGCCGCTCGCACCCGCGGTGTAACGCAACTCGTCGACGCCCTGGAACGCCAGCAGGATCCCCAGGCCGCCGAGATCGCGCTCGTGCAGCGGCGCGCTCAGGTCTTCTTTCTCCGGCAGGTCGTGCTGGTGCGGGTCGTAGGCACGGCCATGATCCTCCACGCGCACCACCAGCCGGCCACTCTCCACCGCCGTTTGCACGCGCAGGTCGCCCTGCAACCCGGCGGCCTGGTAGCCGTGCGTCACGATGTTGGTCGCGATCTCGTCGACCGCGAGGCACAGGTTGTAGCTTGCGGTGCGGTCCAGTCCGGCGGCCGCCGCCGCCTGCGCGACGAAGTCGCGGATCGGCGCCAGCGAATCCAGCGTGCCGGGAAAGACCTGCTCAGCCATGGATGCTCCGGGCGCGGCTACTGCGCCGCCGCGTCGCTCCACTCTTGCTCGACGTACACGCTCTCGTAGAAGCCCGTCTTCTTCAGCGTCTCCACGATCGTCGCCTGCGGCTTGATGAGGTAGATCTGCACCTCGGGCTGCTTCTGCTTGGCGAAGATCAGGATGCGCAGCCCGGCAGAAGCCATGAACCGCAGCTCCTCGACGAACAGCACGAGCTTGCCCGGCTTGCTGGCCAGCACTTCTTCCACCACGATCCGCACCTGCGGCGCGGCCGAGGCGTCGAGCTCGCCGACCAGCACCAGGCAGCCGGCGTCACCTTTGCTATACGACTTCACTTCGATGGGCATGGGTCCTCTTATCCGTTGGGGGCGACGAGCACCATCATGGAGCGCGCGCCCACCGTGATCTTTTCCTGGTCCCCGAGCCGGGGCAGGTCTTTCTCGAAGATGTCCTGCGGCGAGGGCATCGAGGTGTTGATCGCGACGCGCCACGCCTTGCCGTCGCCCGCGGGCGGCACCTCGAACGGCAGCGCCTCCCAGTACATGTTCATCGCCACGTAGATGTCGTCGTCCGGCTGCGGCGCGTGCAGCCCGCACAGCCGGAACGCCAGCGTGCGGCTGCTCGCGGAAAAGTCCGGCTGGTACGGCTCGGTGCCGTGGAACCCAAGGTCCGGATGCCCGCTGCCCACCACGTCGGCCAGTTTGGGAAAGGTGTTGCTGCGCAGCATCGGGTGCTGCCGGCGGAAGGCGAGCAGCAGGCGTGCGAAGCGGAACAGCTCGGCGTTCTCGTCGCGCACGCTCCAGTCCACCCAGCTGATGTCGTTGTCCTGGCAGTAGGCGTTGTTGTTGCCGCGCTGCGTACGAAGCACTTCGTCGCCGCTGAGAATCATGGGCACACCCTGACTGAGCAGCAGCGAAGCCATGAAGTTCTTCGCCTGCCGGTTGCGGACGATCAT
>DATIBR010000079.1 GCA_035457425.1 Terriglobales bacterium | reverse complement strand
GCCCGAGCAGATCCGGAACCTCTAGTCCCTCACGCCGCGCGTGGCGGCATCTCATCCATCATCCGTTGGCCCTGCTCGCCGCTCTGCTGTGGCATCTTTTCCTTCCATCCCTTGCGCAGCAGCCAGTGGTTCACGGGCGCCGAGGTGAGCAGCCCGAGCGCCATGGCGAGCTGCATCTCGAACCAGAAGACCGCCTGGGTGGGCTTGAGGTGAGGCTCCGGGTAGAAGACGTAGTAGTTGAGCGCCATCCAGCCGAACATGCCGGCTTGGAACGCGAGGATCGAGAGCGTGTCGGCGCGCATCGCCTCGACAATGCCCTTGCCGACCGGCAGGCCGCGCATCGGCACGATGGTGAAGTACTGGAAGACGACACCGAAGACCCACGCCAGCAGCAGGGTGACGAACAGGCGCGTGCCGAACTCGCCGGCAAAGAACGTGAGCGGGAGCAGGAACACGAGCCATTCGCCGACGATGTCGCCGAGCAGGCAGCCGGAGCCGCAATGGGTGGCGCCGACGAAGGCTTGCTCCGGCACCGGCGGCATCTGCTTCCTGCGCTCTTTCATTTTCTTGGGGTCGATGCCGCGGCGGCGCATCTCGGCCTGCATCGCCTGGTGATGCTCGTGCGTCATCTTGCTGCCGGAGCCGTAGTACCACCACACGGCGAAAGGGCCGAGGTAGAGCGCGGTCAGCGGCCACACGAAGTTCATGATCATCATGTGCTGCGGGCGGCGCAGCTCGTCGAGCGCGATCCAGGCGGCGCTGAGGACAGCGCCCCAGAGCGCGGCGAGGGCGAGCAGGTGCATCCAGTCCGAGTAGGGCGGCATAGCTGGTAGGATGGATATTCCGAGCGGCGGGTGCGCCCGTGATGCCTAAAGTCATTGCCATCCCGTTGTTACTGCTGTTGCTGGCGATTGCCTCCGGAACGGGCCCGGTGCTGTGCGCGACCGCATGCGCAGTGCCCGCCACCGCGCACGCCACGCCGCCCGCGATGATGGCGCACGGACATCATCACCAGGCGCCGCCGAGAACCCGCGCTGTGGGCGCCAGCGGCGCGCCGCACTGCGGGAAGGCGGCGCAGCCGGCGGTGGCGGAGAAGGCGCTGCCGCAGGCGCAGCCCGCGGTTGTCGTCCGGGCGATGGTGGGCGAGGTCGCCGCGCCGGTGGCGAGCTTCCGGGCTCACAAGCAGCATTCGGCAGCGCCGCCCGGCCCGCCGCTCCGCCACGCGCCGCTGCGCATCTAGCGCGACATTCCCCACGCCGCATCCCGCGGCCATAGCAGCTATCCCGATCCAAAGGGGAATGATGAGAGTCCGCACGTTCGCACTTTTCGTATTGCTTAGCGTTTCGACCTGCGTGGCCGCGCAGCATGAAGGCCACCAGCAGGCGGCGGCGCCTGCGCCGCAGCAGTCCAAGCCCGGGGAAGAGAAGAAGCATGAAGGCCACGACATGGCCGGCATGCAGGGCATGCAGCACGACGAGCCCGCGCAGAAGATGGAGCACGAGCACCTGGGGTCGGGGACGATGCCCAAGCCGAAGTCCGCGCCCGAGCCGATGTGGATGTGGAAGTGGGGCGCGTGGGACATGATGGCGCACGGCAACCTCTTCCTCACGTACAACCAGCAGGGCGGTCCGCGCGGCGTGGGCAAGTTCGAGTCGATGAACTGGTTCATGCTGATGGAGCAGCGCAAGCTCGGGCCGGGCACCCTGCTGTTCCGCCAGATGCTTTCTGCCGAGCCGCTGACGGCGCCGCACGGCGGCTTCCCGCAGCTCTTCCAGACGGGCGAGACCTACCGCGGCCTGCCGCTGGTGGACAAGCAGCATCCCCACGACGTGTTCGGGGAACTCTCGGTGACATATACCGTGCCGCTGGCGGGCGAGAAGCTCGCATGGCAGTTCTACGGCGCGCCCGTAGGCGAGCCCGCGCTCGGGCCGGTGGCGTTCATGCACCGCGTGTCGGCGGCGGAGCTGCCGGCCGCGCCGCTCGGCCACCACGTGCAGGATTCCACACACATCACCGCCGGAGTGATCACCACGGGGCTGCAATTCCACAAGGGCATGTTCCGGGTGGAGGGCTCGGTGTTCAACGGGCGCGAGCCGGACGAGTTCCGCCACACCATCGACTTCGCGCCGATGGATTCGTGGTCGCTGCGCACCAGCTTCCATTCCATGAACTGGTCGGCGCAGTACTCGTACGGCTACCTGACCGAGCCGGAGGCGCTGGAGCACACCGACATCGAGCGGCAGACGGCGTCGGTGACCTACAACCGGCCGATGAAGGCCGGGAACTGGGCGACCTCGCTGATCTGGGGACGCAACCACAAGACGGAAGAGCAGACGGTGCAGAACAGCTACCTGCTGGAGTCCACGCTGAACTTCCTGCGGCGGAACTACGCCTACACGCGGCTGGAGCTGGTGGACAAAGACGAGCTGTTCCCGCTGGCGCCGCCGCCGCACGAGAGCTTCCGCATCGGGGCGTACACCTTCGGCGGGGTGCGCGACCTGGTGCAGAACGAGAGAGTGCAGATCGGGCTGGGAGCGGACTTCACGGTGTACTCGAAGCCGGCGGCGCTGGACGCCATCTACGGGGAGCAGCCGGCCGGGTTCCGCGTGTTCCTGCGATTCAGGCCGGGAGTGATGAAGCACTAGCGGGAGCGGTGCCCATGAGATGCTTCGTCGCCCGCCGCGGCGGGCTCCTCAGCATGACACGCGTCTAAGTCTCGAGCTGGCCGATGAGGTCGGTGACCTTGTTGACGCGGTGCTCGACGCACCAGCGCTCCAAGCCGTTGACGATGTGCTCGGTGGCGCAGGGGTCCCACATGCTGGCGGTGCCGACCTCGACGGCGGCGGCGCCGGCGAGCATGAACTCGACCACGTCTTCCGGCGTGGTGATGCCGCCGATGCCGATGACCGGGATGTCCACCGAGTGCGCGGCTTCGTAGACCATGCGGAGCGCGATGGGCTTGATGGCCGGCCCGGAGAGGCCGGCGGTGATGTTGGAGATGCGCGGCTTGCGGGTCTCGGCGTCGATGGCCATGGCGACGAAGGTGTTGACGAGGGAGATGGCGTCGGCGCCGGCGTTGGCGGCGGCGTGCGCCATCATCGGGATGGAGGTGACGTTGGGGGAGAGCTTGACGATGAGCGGGCGCGTGGCGGCCGACTTGCAGGTGGCGACGATGTCCTCGAGCATGACGCGGTCGGAGCCGAAGGCGATGCCGCCGTGCCTGGTGTTGGGGCAGCTGACGTTGAGCTCGTAGGCGGCGATGCCGTCGGCGTCGTTGAGGATGCGGATGGTCTCCTGGTAGTCCTCGCGCGAGTAGCCGAAGACGTTGGCGATGACCACGATGTTCTTGATGCGCTGGAGCTTGGGCAGCTTCTCCTGGACGAAGGCGCGCGCGCCGATGTTCTGCAGGCCGATGGAGTTGAGCATGCCGGCGGCGGTCTCGAAGACGCGCGGCGGCGGGTTGCCGGCCATGGGCTCGCGCGACAGCCCCTTCACGACGAAGCCGCCGAGCTTCTCGAGCGTGACGATGTCCTCGAACTCGACGCCGTAGCCGAAGGTGCCGGAGGCGGCGATGACGGGGTTCTTGAACTCGATGCCGCAGAAGCGGACGCGCAGGTCGCACACGGGCGGCTGCGCTTGCGGCGTTGGGGCTTGGCTCATTATTTCCAGTGTACGACAGCCGTGGAGTACCGAGTCGCCCTGCCATCATTTACATTAGTGCGGCATGCTGGACCTGGGCTTTGTCCGCGAACATCTCGACCTGGTGGAGGAGAAGCTGCGCGACCGCGGGATGGACCCGGCGGCGGTGCTGGGGAACTTTCGCCAGCTCGACGCCGCGCGGCGCGCGCTCATCACCGAAGCCGAGACGCTGAAGGCGAAGCAGAACAAGGCGTCGGAAGAGATTGCGCAGCTCAAGCGCGAGAAGAAGCCCGCCGAGGCGCAGATCGCCGCGATGAAAGGCCTGCGCGAGCAGGTGCAGGAGCTGGAGAAGCGCGCGGGCGAGAAAGACGACGAGCTGCGCGCGCTGCTGGCGGGCATCCCGAACCTGCCGCACGATTCGGTGCCGGTCGGCAAGACGCCGGAAGATAACCAGGAAGTCCGGAAGTGGGGCGCGCCGCCGGAGTTCGACTTCCAGCCCAAGCCGCACTGGGAGCTGGGCGCGGAACTGGGCATCCTGGACCTGGAGCGGGCGGCGAAGCTGAGCGGCGCGCGCTTCGCGGTGTACTGGGACCTGGGAGCGAAGCTGGAGCGCGCGCTGGCCAACTTCATGCTCGACCTGCACACGCGCGAGCACGGCTACACCGAGGTGCTGCCGCCGTACATGGTCAACGCGGAATCGATGTACGGCACCGGGCAGCTGCCGAAGTTCGAGCAGGACCTGTTCAAGGTGCCGCACGGCGAGAAGAACCTGTACCTGATCCCGACGGCCGAGGTGCCGGTCACCAATCTCTACCGCGACGAGACGCTCGAGGGCGCGCGGCTGCCGATCTCGCTGACGGCGTACACGCCGTGCTTCCGCAGCGAGGCCGGGTCGTACGGGAAGGATGTGCGCGGGATCATCCGGCAGCACCAGTTCCAGAAGGTGGAGCTGGTGAAGTTCGCGCGCCCGGAGACCAGCTACGACGAACTGGAGAAGCTGACGCGCGACGCCGAGAGCGTGCTGCAGAAGCTGGGGCTGCACTACCGCGTGGTGACGCTGTGCACGGCGGACATGGGATTCTCCGCCGCGAAGACCTACGACATCGAGGTGTGGCTGCCGGGGCAGAAGCTGTTCCGCGAGATCTCGAGCTGCTCGAACTTCGAGGCCTTCCAGGCGCGGCGTGCGGGGATCCGCTACCGGCCGGAGGGCGCCAAGAAGACCGAGTACGTCCACACGCTGAACGGCTCGGGCCTGGCCGTCGGGCGGACGTGGCTGGCGATCCTGGAGAACTATCAGCAGAAGGATGGTTCAGTCGTGATCCCGGAGCCGCTGCGGGCTTATGTTGGCGCGGACCGAATCGTCGCCCGGAAGTACTAGAATCCAACGGAGAGGCGCAAAGCACGCCGAGGTTTTTATGGATGAGGCCGAGCGGCTGAATGAGATCACTCGCAAGATCATCGGGTGTGCCATCACGGTGCACCGGACACTTGGGCCCGGCCTGCTAGAGTCCGCTTACCAGGCTTGTCTTGCCGCGGAGTTCAGAGCAACAGGGCTCAAGTTCCGCGAGCAGGTTGATGTGCCCGTCCGCTACCGTGGCCAGGTGCTCGGCAGTGGGTATCGGCTCGACTTCATTGTGGAGGACGAGGTGATCATCGAGATCAAGTCGGTCGAACGCATGGAGCGGATCCATAAAGCGCAATTGCTTTCTTATCTTCGGCTGGAGCGCAAGCGAGTGGGCCTGTTGCTCAACTTCAATGTCGAGGTCTTGCGAAGCGGGCTGCATCGCGTCGTCAACGACTTTCCCGAACTCGGCGCACTCAGCGCCTCTGCGTTGGAAGTGAAGGCCTAAGGAGCAAATGGGAATCGGGAAGACCATCAAGGGGTACCTGGCGTGGGAGTACGAGCGGGGCTCGTTCCACTACGACGTGATGGTGACGCTGATCCTGCTGTTCATCTTCCTGGCGCCGCTGTGGATCGACTTCAAGGACAAACCGATCGAGCGCCAGGCGCATCAAACCAGAGTAGTCGTCCTTCCAGAAGAGCAGGGCATGCAGGTGTACCAGATCGACGCGGCCGAGGTGCGCGGCACGGGCGACGCGGCGGTGCGCGAGAGCGCGCGGCGGGTGATCGCGGCCATCTCGAACGCCGAGCTCGAGGTGGTGAAGTGGGAGCCGGTGTGCCGCATGGGCTCGGGGCCGTGCGATGGACAAGTGAGGCCGATCGTGGCGTATAAAGTATGGGCCAGGCCGTAGGGATATGAGAAAGCTTCTCCAGAGCGTTTGCGTGGTGGCGCTGGCGGTCGTCTGCGCCCAAGCCCAGAACGTGGAAGCGGTGCTCAACGCCATGGACCGCGCCGCGGGGAACTTCCGCTCCACAGAGGCAGATTTCATCTGGGACCAGTACACGCGCGCGGTCGACGACACCGACCAGCAGAAGGGCAAGATCTACTTCCGGCGCAACGGCAAAGAGATCCAGATGGCCGCCGACATCGTGAAGCCAGAAGTGAAGGTGGTGGTCTACTCCGACGGCCAGGTGAAGATGTACCAGCCCCGCATCGACCAGCTCACCGTCTACGACGCCGGCAAGAACAAGCAGGAGATGGAAAGCTTCATGGTGCTGGGCTTCGGTGGCCGCGGCCACGACCTGCTTCCCAGCTACGACGTCACGTACATCGGCGCCGAGATGGTGGACGGCGTGAAGACGGAGAAGCTCCAGTTGGTACCGAAGTCGGCCAAGGTGAAGAACACCTTCAACAAGATCGTGCTGTGGATCGACCCGGCACGCGGGATCAGCATCCAGCAGCAGCTGTTCACGCCCTCGGGCGACTACCGGCTGGCGAAGTACTCGAACATCAAGATCAACCAGAAGATCTCCGACGACGTTTACAAACTGAAGACCACCAACAAGACAAAGACGCTGACGCCGCAGGGCTAGCGTGCATCCCACATTAACGTCCGGCGGTCTCGCGCCGGGCCTTATCCCACGACCCAGGGTGGAATCATGGCCAAGGTGTTCACCATCCCCCGCATCCCGCGACCGAGGAAAAAAGATGCGCGTGCCAGCGACCCGCGCTACATCGAGGGCCAGCGCCTGCTGGTGGAAGCGATGAAGTACCTCGCCAAGGCCGACCCGCGGCGGAACCGCCCGGCGTTCGAGCTGCTGTCGGAGCACTTCCGGACGCAGTTCCGGATGAGCGACAAGCCCGCCCCGCCGCAGGCCTAGCGGCGCGTGGCGCCACCCGCCCGCGGTGGCGTGGGCATCTTGGCCCGCTTACGTCCCTAATGGGCTAGCCCGCGAGGGGTCCAGCCCTGTTCTGAAATCACGACAAGAATCACTATTTCTCTTGCCACTCTTGTTCCGATTCCAGAACAAGGACCGCAACTCCGATCCGCCGGGTTTGTTCGGCAGTAAGCTCTCCCCGTGCCGATCCACCCCAAGCGGTATTACGGCTACGGTGACCTCCACTTCATCACCTTCAGCTGCTACCGTCGCCTGCCGCTCCTTGGCGCCGGCCGCCGGCATGGGCGAAGAACCTGGCGGGCTAGCGCCCGCGCCCAGACAAGCGAAGCTTGTCTGGGGCACCCCTTCTTCTACAATGTCGGCGGTTTGCCTGGGCCACCCGCC
>DATIBR010000078.1 GCA_035457425.1 Terriglobales bacterium | reverse complement strand
CGCGTATTTCACCACCCCTAATCCCCTTGGCGAGTATTTGCTCATGGATTACATGAGCCGGAAGACGCGCACCATCCACTGAAGAAAAGCGCCGGCGGGTCGCCGGCGCCTCCCTCCCAAAGCACATCTGACCTACATCTTGGTCCCCATCGGGCCCGATTCCTCTACTTTCTTCACGGCGGACTCGGCGGCCTGGAAGCCGAGCTTGGAGTGCGTGCCGTCGCAGAACGGCTTGTTCACCGAGCCGCCGCAGCGGCACAGCGAGATGCCCGGCTTGCCCGTCAGGTCATAGGCGTTGCCGTCGGCGTCGGTGAGCTTGAGCTGGCTAAGGTCGCCTTCCACGCGGAAGGGCCCGTTCTTCTTGGCAGTGATGCGAATCTCTCCCATCGTTCCTCCGTTCAAGTAAGCCGCAACATCATAAAGGATGCGTGAGCAGCCGCGGCGTGACAGCTCATTTTCGGAAAGCCACGTTGATGTTCAACTTCTCGCCTTCCAGTTCCACCACGTTGCAGAACGTGCGGTCGCCGCGGCGCGTGAAGTCCAGGCCGACACGGCTCTTCCCGACGCGCAGGTTGCGGAGGCGCAGCCAGTCGAGCCAGTCCGGCAACATCGGGTTCACGATGTTCAGCTCCTTCTTGGGCGCGCTCGGCCGGATGCCCAGCACCGAGGCGAGCATCAGGAAGATGGCGCCCGAGGCCCAGGCCTGCGGCGAGCACGAGACCGGGTAGTGCACGGGGTCGTCGAACTCGCGGCGCTGGACGCCGCAGAAGAGCTCCGGCAGGCGGTAGTCGCGGAACTTGACGGCGGCCTGGAAGAGCGTGGTGAGGCAGTGCGCGGCGGGCTGACGCAGCTCGTTGAGCGCCATGCCGTGCGCGATGAGCGAGTTGTCGTGCGGCCAGACCGAGCCGCGGTGATAGCTGAGCGGGTTGAAGATCTTCTCATCGCGCGACATCGTGCGCCATCCCCACCCGGAGAACATGTCCTCCTGCATCAGGCGGCCGGCGACGGTGCGAGCGCGCTCCTTGGGGATGATGCGCGTGAACAAGAGCTGCCCCACGTTCGACGCGATGACCTCCAGCGGCTTCTTCTCGTTGTCGAGCGCCATCGCATAGAAGCCGCGCGACGGCACCCAGAAGGCTTTGTCGAAGCGCTTCGCCATCTCGGCGGCCTCGCGCTTCAGCCGGTCGGCGGTGGCGGAATCGCCGAAGGAACGCAACAGCGAGGCCATGCGGTACTTCGCGTCGTAGACGTAGCCCTGGACCTCGGCGAGGGCGATGGGCGGGCGCGCGACGCGGCCGTCGCGGTGCATGTTGGCGTCCCAGGAATCCTTCCAGCCCTGGTTCGCCAGGCCCTTGGGGGAGCGGCGCAGGTACTCGACGAAGCCGTCGCCATCGAGGTCGCCGTACTTGTCGATCCAATCGAGCGCGCGATAAGCGGCCGGCAGCAGGTCCTTGACCAGGCCCTCGTCCGCGGTCCAGTTGAAGGTCTCGCTCAACAGGATGAGGAACAGCGGGGTGGCGTCCACCGAGCCGTAATAGGGGCCGAAGGGCATCTCGCCGGAGCGGGTCATCTCGCCGCCGCGCAGCTCGTGCAGGATCTTGCCGGGCTCTTCGTCGAGCCAGTCGTTGAGCTCCCTGCCCTGGTAGCGCGCGAGGACGCGCAGCGTGTTGGCGGCGAGCGCGGGGTTGAGCGAGAGCACCTGGTAGGCCGCGATGATGGAGTCGCGGCCAAACACAGTCGCGAACCACGGGATGCCGGCGGCGATGATGTGCTCGTTGCCGTCGGGGATCTGCAAGGCGTGGAAGTCGCTGATGCCGGTGCGCAGCGCCGCGTCGAAGACCTCGTTCGAGCTGTCGAAGGTGGTGGAGGCGTTCTCCCACTGCTGGAAGGCTTCGCGGCGGGCGCGCAGGCTGGCGGTGAAGTCGGGGCGGCGCGCGGCGCGGCTGGGAGCGCGCTCGACGAGCGGCGTGACCGTCAGGCGGAGCTCGCTGCGGCGTAGCGGCGGCAGCTGGAGCGTCCAGTGCGCGGTCTTGCCGTCGATGCGCACGGGCGCAGGCGACATCTCGATGCGCGTCTGGCGCGTGAGCCCGTCGAGCCCGCGGTAGAAGAACAGCAGCGCGTTGCCCTCGACCACCGGCCGGTAGTGCTGGCCGGCGCGATCGCGACCGCAGCCGCGGACCTGGAAGACGTCGACGAAGTCGGCGTCGAACGCGATCTCCACGTCGAACTGGGCCTCGTTGAGGTTGAAGTTGTCGAAGCTGATCTGGTCGAAGAAGACGTCGCTGGCCAGCAACTGCTCGCGCCGGATGTGGATGGTGTTCTCCGGCAGCTCCCACGAGTCGCGCAACTGGATGTTGCCGGTGGTCAGCTCGATCTGCGAAGCGAATGACTTCTCGGTCGAGGAGGAAAGCACGATGGTGCGCTGCCCGCCGACTCGCAGCTCGAGATGGCTGAGGAAGCGCGTGTCGTCGTGGAAGAAGCCGACGTCGGGCGCGCCCGCGGGCAGGATCTCGCCCGACACCACGGTCGAGAGGAAGGTCTTGCCGTCGATGAGCGTGAGGTTGTTGACCTTGCGGGGCTCGAGCGCCTGGAAGGCGATGCGCGGCTCGAGATGCGGGTTCGCGATCGGCTCCAGCCGCTCTTCCGGGACCTTGGTGAGCGCGCTCACGCGACCGCTTCTCCCGGCTGCGCGCCGGCGGCCAGTTCGCGATACAGTTCGCGGTATTGCTCGACCATGCGCTCGAGCGAGAAGCGCTCTTCCGCGTACTGCCGCACGACGCGGGATGAGAGGGCGAGCGAGCGGGCGTGCTGCGCCATCTCCTCGAGCGACCGGCAGACGTGACCTGAGACGCCTTCTTTCACGACCTCGGGAACAGCGCCGCCCTGGAGTGCGAGCACCGGAGTGCCGCAGGCCATGGCCTCGATCATCACCAGGCCGAACGGCTCGTCCCACTGGATGGGGAACAACATGGCGCGCGCCCGGCCGAGCAGCTCGTTCTTCGCCGCCAGGTCGGCGGGACCGATGTACTCGATCAGCGTGCCGTCCAGATGCGGCTTGATCTCGTTGCGGTAGTACTCGCGGAACATCGGCTGTACCTCGCCCGCGATCTTCAGCGGGATGCCGGCGCGCTGCGCGGCCGCGATGGCCAGGTGCACGCCCTTGACCGGCGCGATGCGCCCGATGAAGGCGAGGTAATCCTCTTTCTCCTCCACGAACTGGTAGTCGGCGAAGTTCAGGCCGTGGTGGATGGTGCGCATGCGCGGCATGCGCTCCTTGCGGCGCTGGAAATCGCTGATGGTCACGTACTCCACGTCCGGGAAGAAGCGGAAGACCTCGCTCAGTCCTTCCAGGTGCGGGTGGTGCATGGTGTAGACGACGGGCTGCGAGACCAGCCGCGACATCACGACCCCGGGAACGCCGTTCACGTGCATGACGTCGCACTCGCGGGCGGCGTCCGCCAGCGCCCAGCTCACGTGGTTCATGTCCTTGAGGTTGTCATAGACCTGGCCCTCGATGGGCCACTCCGCGGAGGGATAGAGAGAACGCACCTCGACCCCGACCTTCGATTCCCCGTTGCTATACACCACGACGTCTTCGCCCAGCGCCTGCAGGCCTTCGGCCAGCTGCGCGAGGAACAGCTCCGTGCCGCCGTAGTGCGGCGGCGGCACAGGGATGAACGGCGGCGCTAGGAGTGCGATCCTCATCGTCGGGAGAGGGTTCTGGCTTGTACTGGACCCACTAGAAGAAGATGCGCGCCGGCGGCGTGCTGTTGGCGCGCGTGGCGCTAGCCGGCGACGGCGTCGCGGGCGAAGGGGCGCGCGTTTTCCACAGCGCGCTCGAACTCGAGCGCGCGATGCTCGCTGGTGTGCTCTTCGAGCACGCGCCGCTGGGCGCGCTCGCCGATGCGCAGCAGCTCGGCCTGGTCGTAGCCGGTGAGGTAGCGGACGATGTCGTCGGCGGAAAGCGGCAGCAGGATCTCGCGTCCCGGCGTGAAGAAGGTGTCGAGGCCGGGCCAGTTGTCGGAGGCGATGGCGGCGCCGCAGGCCGCGGCTTCGAACAGCCGCACGGAAGGCGAGTAGCCGGCCTGCACCATCTCGCGCCGCGTCACGTTCAGCGTGATGCGGGCCGACGAGTAGAACGCCGGATGCAGCGGCGGGTTGAGGTGGTTGATGCGCCGGACGTTCTTCGGCCACTTGATGCGCCGCGGATACTGCGGACCGGCCACGATAAAGCGCCGCTGCGGCAGCCGCGTCGCCGGCTCGACCAGCAGCTCGTCGAGCTTGGGCTGGCGGTCGGGCGCGTAGGTCCCCATGTAGCTCAGGTCGCAGGTGAAGCGGCCGGGCTGGGGAACGCGGCGGTAGGTCTCGGGATCGAACGAGCAGTAGAGCGGCAGCGCGCGCGCCGCGCCGAAGCGCTGCTCGAGTTCACGCAGCATCGGGCCGCCGGTGAAGCTGAAGTAGAGGTCGAAGCCGGGCACCTGGTCGGCGCGCAGGTAGCCGGACGCTCCTTTCTCGCGCAATGCGGACACCGTGATGGGCGTGTCGATGTCGTAGAAGGCCTTCACCGGAGCGGCAGCGTCCAGGAGCTCGTCGGCAGCGGCGAGGCCGTCCGGAAAATACGAGCCCAAGACCGCGACGTCGGAGTCGCGCAGCTCACGCCGGACGTCGGCGCGGATGCTCTCCCAGTCCTCGAACAGGCGCAGCGCACAGAACTCCGGCCGCGGGAGGTCGCGGTTGTCGCGATACCAGTAGAGGTCGCGCTCGTAGAAGGTGATGTGATGCCCGCGTGCTGCCAGGGCCCGCAGCAGCGAGCGAAACGTCGTGGCGTGGCCGTTGCCCCATGACGAGCTGAGCGCGAGTCCGAGGACGGTGATCTTCACCGGGCGACCTCCTCCAGCGCGCCGCGCGCGGCGAGGATGCCCGCCACTTCCCCGGCCCGTTGGTCGTAGGTGTGGTCGCGCAGCGCGCGCCGACGCATGGCCTCGCCCAAAGCGCGCGACGACTCGCGTGAGGTATCGCGGAGCCGGGCCGCGACCTCCTCGCCCGAGCGGGCGACCAGGATCTCTTCCCCGGGAACGAAGAAGGTCTCAAGCCCGGGCCAGTGGTCGGTGACCACGCAGGCCGCCGCGCCCGCCGCCTCAAAGATGCGGGTGGGCGGCGAGAATCCCACGTCCGCCATCGAAGCGCGGTTCACGTTCAGCACCATGCGGGCGGAGCCGTTCACGCGGTTGTGGTCGCCGGTGGCGACGTGGCCGAGCCGGCGCACGTTGGGCGGCATGGGCTTGCCGTCCCAACCTTCTCCGCCCAGGAGGAAGCGCTGCTCCGGCGCCAGCTTCGCCGCGCGGAAAAAGAACTCCTCGATGCGGCGCTCGCGGTCGGGCAGCCGGTTGGCGACCAGCGCCAGGTCGCAAGCGAACTCGGGGTCAGGCGAAACGGGATGGTGCGTCTCCGGGTCGAGCCCGTTATAGATGGGATGGCAGTTGCGCGCGCCGAGGCGCATGTAGTGCTCGACCACCGGCGCGCCGCCGCCATAGGTGAGGATGAAGTCGTACTCGCCAATCAGCGCGCGGAACGGGTCGCTCGCATCGTGCTCCACGCGCGCCAGCGTCGCGGGCGCATCCACATCCCAGAACGCCACCTGCGTGCGCGCCGAACGGGAGTCGAGCACGCGCTGCTCGAGCAGCGCGTCGTCCACGCCGACGCCGCTGTGCTTGACGACCAGGTCGGCCGCGGCGGCCTCGCGCAACACCGCCGGTATGTCCTCCGGCGAGCGATAGACGATGCTGCGCGCGTAGGAGAAGTCGCCGGTGTCGCGGTGCTGCTGGCGCTGGTAGGCGTCGGGCTCGGCGAACGTGACCTCGTACCCCATGCGTGCCAGGTTCTTGTAGATGCCGCGGTAGTAGGTCGCCGCGCCGTTCCAGTAGGACGAAACCAGGCTGGAGCCGATGGCGAAGATCTTCACGCGGCGCACTCCTCCACCAGTTCGCCGCATATCTGGAGCAGCTGGTCGGCGCGATGCTCGCAGGTATGACGCGCGCGGATGGTCTCCAGGCCGCGCTCGGCCAGCTGGCGGCGCGCGGCTTCGTCGCGCAGGAGCTCCTGCAGCATCCCGGTCATCTCCCGGCGGTCGCGCGCGACGAGGTAGTCGCCCGCGCGGAAGAGCTGCTCGGCGTCCTCCCACGGCGCGCATACGAGCGGAACGCCGCACGCCATCGCCTCGAACATCCGGATGGTGGGGATGCCGGTCAGCCCGCTGACGTAGTGCCGCCGCGGGATGTGCAAGGTCACGCAGCTCTCGGCATAGGCTTCCGGCGCGCGCAGGTTCGGCAGGTAGCCGCAGTACTCGATGCCGGCTTCCGCCAGTTTCTGCTTCGCAGCGTCGGGATAGCGGACGCCGTAGGCGCGCTTGACGCCCTCGAGCTGCGCCGCCGGCGCGACCAGGAAGTCATCCAGCTCACGGGTGCGCTCCTCGTCGCCCCAGTTCCCCACCCAGACCAGGGAAGCGGTCTTCTCCGCCGGAAGCGGCCGGAAATTCTCCGTGTCCGCGGCTTCGTGGAAGACCCAGACGCGCTCCATGCCGAAGCCGTCGCGGTAGATGCGGGCCAGGGGCTCGCCGAAAGCGAGCACGCCGTCGAACAGGTGGAGCTGCAGGCGCAGCAGCTCGCCGGGAGCGGAGTAGGCGCGGTGGTGCGTGTCGTGCAGCAGCGCACAGAAGCCGAGCGGCCGCTTGAGACCAAGCACGGCGTTGACGAGCTGCGGCTCGCTCCATTCGTGGATGAGCACCACGTCGGCGTCGCGCAACTCGCGCTGCAGGAAATCCGGCAGCGTGTGGTCGAGGTTGTAGAAGCGGATGTCGAGCTCGGGGAAGATGCGGCGGAAGTGATCGATGGCGTCGATGGCGCGCTCGCCTTCCTGGCGCACCAGGTTGGAGAGCGACCACGAGCCCAGCTGCTCGTAGCAGCGCACGTTGTGTCCCATGCGCGTGAGGCTGCGCGCCAGCCCGCGGAGGAAGTGCGCGTTCCCGTGGTTCCAGTCGGAGACCCAGGAGTGCGCGAAGATGCGGATGTTGAGCGAGTGATTCATGCGGCCAGCGCTCCGGCGCGCGCCAGGGTGTCGTAAAGCGCCATGTAGTCGTCCACCATTCGGTCGGTCGTGAATCTTTGCAGCGCGCGCTGGTAGGCGCGGTTGGCGTACTCGGTCATGAGCGCGGGATCGTCCTTCAGCAGCGCGAGCGTCTCGCCCAGGCTGCGCGCGTCGTTGCGGCGGAAGTACAGGACGTCGTCTCCCCAGAGCTCGCGGAAGGTGGGAATATCGTTGGCGACGAGCGCGCAGCGGGAGAGCGCGGCCTCGAGCGGCGCCAGCCCGAAGGGCTCGTACTTCGACGTGGCCGCGTACACCGACGCGCGGCTGTAAAGCTGCCGCAACTGCGCTTCGGTCTGCTGTCCCTTGAAGTGCAGGCGGGAGCGCGTGGTGCCGGCCAGCACGCCCTGGCCGCGCAGAGCCAGCTCGGGATGCTCCTCCGACCCGACGACGTACGCGGGCATCGGCAGGTCGGCCTCGGCCAGCAGCGTGACCTGCTTGCCGGAGTCCCAGATGCGCCCGACGCCCAGCGCATACTGCTCTTTGGTGACGTGCGGATTGAACAGCGCGGGCGTGCGCCCGTTGTAAACGACGGAGCTCTGCCGGGGCGCGCCGTAGAAGGCGTGGACCTGCTCCAGCATCCAGCGCGACGGCGCCACGACCGCGGTCGCTTCCCGGATGCCGCGCGCGACCGACTCGCGATACCAGGCCGTCCACGCCGATTCGCGCGGCTGCTTGCCGTGCACCGCCACCCACCAGCTCACGACGTCGCTGTGCGCCACCACGATCTTCGGAATGTCCACGGGCAGCGCGCCGTAGTAGTACTGGTTAAGGTGCAGCAGGTCGGGCTTGACCTCGCGCACCACCGCAGCCAGGTATTCGGCCGAGGCGGCGAGGTCCTCCTCGGCGTCCTGCATCCACTCCAGGCGGAACGCTGTCGGGCGGAAGTCCACGGACTTCAGGCCGTCGAGCCACTGCGTCTCGCTCGGGATCTCGCCGAAGGTGACGAGCGTGACCTGGGCGCCGCGCCTTGCCAGCCCGGTGACGAGCTCGCGCGCGTAGGTCCACACTCCGCCGAGCGTGTCGGCGGTGACGAGGACGTGCATGGGAGCGGCCTGGGTCACGCGGTCCTCGGCATCTCGAGAAGATTTCCGGCGGGCGCCGCGGCGCGCGCGGCGTGCGGCAGCAGCGCGCGGTTGCGGGTCCACCAGTCGAGCAGGGCGTCGAGCGTCTCGCGCAGGCTGGTGTGCGGGCGCCACCCGGTCTCGCGCGTCAGCTTGCTGTGGTCGGTGACGTAGACGAGCTGGTCGCCGGCACGGGCCGGCTCGTGGGTCCAGCGCAGTCTCTTGCCGGTGATGCGCTCGATCCGCGCGGCGAGTTCGAGCAGCGACGTGGCATTCTCCGCACCCCCGCCGATGTTGTAGACCTGGCCCTCGGTCACGGCGCGCTTCTCGTACAGGGCCTCGAAGGCGTCGAGCAGATCGCCCACGTAGAGCACGTCGCGCACCTGGCGGCCGTCGCCGTAGAACACGACCGGGCGGTCCTCCATCGCGGAGTAAAGCAGATGCGCGACCCAGCCCTGGTCCTCGTTGCCGAACTGGCGCGGCCCGGCGACGCACGACATGCGCAGCGCCACCGTCGGCAGGCCGAAGCTGCGCGCGTAGTCGTGCACGTACTGCTCGGCCGCGCCCTTCGAACAGCCGTAGGGTGAGTGGAAGTCGAGCGACTGCGCCTCGCTGATGCCCCGGTCGTCCGCAAAGCGATAGCGCTCGCGCGTGACCACCAGCGGCTTGCCCGCCATCGTGCCGTAGACCTTGTTGGTGGAGGTGAACACGACGAGCGGCGGCCGCGGGCTCTGGCGCGCCGCCTCCAGCACGTGGAGCGTGCCGCCGAGGTTCACGTCGAAGTCGTAGCGCGGGTCGGTAAGCGAGCTGGTGACGGCGACCTGCGCGGCAAAGTGGTAGATCTCGGTCGCGCCACGCGCGGCGCGCTCGACCAGCGCGGCGTCGCGGACGTCGCCGATGGTGACCTGCAGCCGCCCCGAATCGCCGGCCAGGCGTTGCAGCCACTCGAGGTTGTGCTTCACGCCCCAGCGCGCGAGGTTGTCGAAGACGTGCACCTTGGCGTCGCTGTTCTCGAGCAGCCGCTGCGCCCAGTTGCAGCCGATGAACCCGGCGCCACCGAACAGCACTGCGATGCGTTCTGGTTCGTTGCTCATCCCAAAACCTTTCACGCCGTGAGGCCGTACGCGTTGAGCTGCGCCGCCGCCTCAGCCGCATGGTCCTCGGCAGACTGCGACCGGAGCCACTCGACCAGTTCGCGCATGCCGTCGGCAAAGCGCACGCGGGGCTCGTAGCCGAGCGTCGCGCGGGCCTGCGCGATGTCGGCAAAGCAATGGCGGATGTCGCCCGCGCGGTATTTCTGCGTGATCTCCGGCGCGATGTCCGAGCCGAGCGCGCGGGCCAGTGCCGCGGTGACTTCGCGGATGGAGACCGGCTCCCCCGAGCCGACATTCAGCGCGCGCCCGTCGGCTTCGCTGCGCTCCATCGCCAGCAGGTTCGCCCGCACCACGTCGTGGACGCTGACGAAGTCGCGCATCTGCTGGCCGTCCTCGAATACCAGCGGCGCGCGGCGATTCAGCAGCCGTGCCGCGAAGATGGCCGCCACGCCGGTGTAGGGGTTCGAAAGCGCCTGCCGCGGGCCGTAGATGTTGAAGTAGCGCAGCGCGACGACCGGCAGGCTGTACGTCCGGCCGTAGAGCAGGCAGAGCTCTTCCTGGTCCTTCTTCGACAGCGCGTAGACCGACGTGCACTGCAGCGGCTTGGATTCGTCGGTCGCGACGGGCGTGAGCGCCTGACCGCACCGCGGGCAGCGCACGTCCCACTCGTGCCGCTTGAGCTGCGCCGCATCGCGCGGCGCCGGCGACATCGCGCCGCACTGCCGGCAGAGATACTTCCCTTCTCCGTAGATCGACATCGACGACGCGACCACCAGCTTCTCGATGCGCGCCTTGCGGTCGAGCATCGCCTGCAGCAGGTTCGCGGTGCCCTGGGTGTTCGAGCCCATGTAGTGGGCGATGGCGTACATCGACTGCCCGACGCCGACCGTCGCGGCCAGGTGGAAGACGACTTCCATGCCGGCGAGCGCGTCGGCGACCGCGTGGAGGTCGCGCATGTCGCCGCGGACCACCTCCGCCTCCGCCGGCAGGTACGACGGGAGCACGCCGCCGCCGTGGACCTGCTCGGTCAGGTTGTCGAACACGCGAACCTCGTGCCCGCGGGCAAGCAGCGCCTCGACCAGGTGCGAGCCCAGGAAGCCCGCGCCGCCGGTGACCAGCACGCGCTTCGCGCTCATGCGGCACCTGCCTCGGTCCGTTGCGAGGCGCGCGCCGGCGCGTAGCGGCTGACCGCCCACGCGGCGAACTCGGCAAAGTCGTTCGGGTCCTTGGGAGGGCTGGTGTAGTGCGGCGCCACGCCCAGGTGTTCGGGGGTAAAGCACAGCGTCATCGTGGTCTCGAAGCTTTCCAGCGCGCGCATCTGGCGGTCGAACCACTGCTCCGCCGTCGGGCGGAACCAGTCGGCCCAGCTGATGCCCGTTCGCACGTGCCGCACGCCGAGCTTCCGCAGCCACTCCGCGCCCGCTTCGAGCCGCGGGTCCTCGAAGTGGAACCACTGGCAGAGGCCCATGCCGTCCGGGAACACCCGCACGGCGGGCTTGGCCGACATGTCCTCGCGCACCAGGCCCATGTAGTAGTGCCGGTAATACGCGCTGCCCTCGGCTTCCTTGTGGCGCGTGGTCGCGGTCCAGGTGGCGGGCAGGTCGAACAGGCTGTACCAGTGCACGCGGTCCACGCGCGGCAGCAGCAGCTCCGCCGTCTTCTTCAGCCCCCACTCCTGCACTTCTTCGGCACCGAAGGACGAGACGCCGACCTCGGAGACCCACACCGGCTTGTCGCCCGCGACGCTGCGCACTTCCTCGAGCTTCTTCGGCCACTCGTGGATCTGCCAGTGGTTCCAATCGAGCGGAAAGCCGTGGACGGCGACGATGT
>DATIBR010000077.1 GCA_035457425.1 Terriglobales bacterium | reverse complement strand
AGCTTACGCAGGAGGTACAGGGAACTTGGCACGCTACCGAGAAGCAGTTTGCCGGCTCTGTCGGCGCGAAGGCATGAAGCTCTACCTGAAAGGGGAGCGGTGCTTCACCGAGAAGTGCGCCATCGAGAAGACCAACGTGCCGCCCGGCCAGCACGGCGGGGCGCGGCGCCGGAAGCTCGGCAACTACGGCGAGCAGTTGCGGATGAAGCAGCGGGCCCGGCGCGTCTACGGCGTGCTGGAGACGCAGTTTCGCAACACGTTCCAGAAGGCCGAGCGCCAGGCGGGCAAGACGGGCGAGAACCTGCTGATGCTGCTGGAGCGGCGGCTGGACACCATCGTGCACCGCGCCGGCTTCGCCAGCTCGCGGGCCCACGCGCGGCAACTGGTGCTGCACGGGCACGTGCGGGTGAACGGGCGCAAGGTCAACGTGCCGTCGGCGCTGGTGAACGTTAACGATGAAATCACCTTGAAGGACGGAATGAAGGAAAACGCCGGAGTGCTGCAGGCCAAGGAGCTGGCGGGGCGGCAGTCGATCCCGAGCTGGCTGGAAGTGGACCGCGAGGCAGTCCGCGCCAAGCTCACCGCGCTGCCCAAGCGCGAGGAGCTGATCACGCCGCCGGTGAACGAACAGCTTATCGTCGAACTTTATTCGCGGTAACAGGAGGACGTACTTATGTGGAAAGGATTTCAGAAGCCCAAGCGGCTGGCGTGCGAAGTTGAGACGCTCACCGACCGCTATGGAAAGTTTTCCGCGCAGCCGTTCGAGCGCGGCTTCGGGACCACCATCGGCAACGCGCTGCGGCGCGTACTGCTGAGCTCGATTGAAGGCGCTTCCATCACGGCGGTGAAGATCGAGGGCGTGCTGCACGAATTCCAGTCCATCCCCGGCATCACCGAGGACGCCACCGACATCATCCTCAACCTCAAGCAGGTACCGCTGCGGCTGCACAACCCGGACGCGGTCAAGACGCTGACGCTGTTCGCCGACAAGCCGGGCGAAGTGACCTCCGGAATGCTGGAAGGCGACGCCGACGTGGAGATTCTGGACAAGAGCATCTATCTCGCCACAGTGGGCGAGGGCGGGAAGCTCCAGGTCGAGATGCGGGTGAAGAACGGCCGCGGCTACGTGAGCGCCGACCGCAACTTCGACGAAGACCTGCCCATCGGCTACATCCCCATCGACTCGGTGCACTCGCCGGTGCGCAAGGTGAACTACACCGTCGAGGCGGCGCGCCTGGGCCAGATGACCGACTACGACAAGCTGAACCTCGAAGTCTGGACCAACGGCACCATCAAGCCCGGCGATTCCATCGGGCTGGCCGCCAAGCTCCTCAAGGACCACATGAACATCTTCATCGCGTTTGAAGAGGAGAAGCCCAGCGAAGAGGAGCGCGCCGAGCGCACCTACGACCCGCGGCAGGAATACCTGGGGCGGTCGGTGGACGAGCTGGAGCTTTCCGTGCGCGCCTACAACTGCCTGAAGAACGCCAACATCCGCACCATCGGCGACCTGGTGCAGCGCAGCGAGCAGGAAATGCTGCGCACCAAGAACTTCGGGCGCAAGTCGCTGAATGAAATCAAAGAGCTGCTGCAGCGGATGAACCTGCAACTGGGAATGAAGCTCGACGAGCACGGCCGCATCGTGTGGCCGCTGCCCGAATCCGCCGCACCGGCCGAGGGCGAAAGCGCTCCGGCGCCGTCGCTCTAGCCTTTAACCGGGAGACCGTTCATGAACCACCGCCGCGGGTACCGCAAGCTGGGCCGCAACTCGAGTCACCGGCGCGCCACGCTGCGCAACCTGGTCACCAATCTGCTGGAGCGCGAGCGCATCACCACCACCTCGACGCGCGCCAAGGAGCTGCGCCCGCTGGCGGAGAAGATGATCACGCTGGGAAAGCGCGACACGCTGCACACGCGCCGGCAGGCGGCGGCTTTTCTCACCAGCCCGCCGGTGGTGAAGAAGCTTTTCTCCACGCTGGCGCCGCGCTTCGCCGACCGTCCCGGGGGCTACGTGCGCATCATCCCGCTCGGCTGGCGTCGCGGGGATGGCGCCGACGAAGCCATCGTCGAGCTGCTCGGCTCCGAGCTCAA
>DATIBR010000076.1 GCA_035457425.1 Terriglobales bacterium | reverse complement strand
GGGATCTGCCACGTCTTCACGGGCGCATTCTATCTCGGATCGTTTGTGCGCTCCTTCGCGCTGACGCGCTCGGTCGCGCGGGTTTTCTTTGGGGGGCGGGTGGCCCACCCTTCCGGCCCGACGAGGTTCTTGAGGGTGCCCCATCCTTTGCCAAGCGCGTTTTTTCGCGAGGCAAAGGGTGGGAGGCCGGGGTGCCCGACCCCAGCCGCTTTTGCTTGGGTGGGAGATTCCCCCGGCGGTACGCTTACCCGATGCGACCTCTACGGTACTCCATCAACGTCACCCTGGACGGCTGCTGCGACCATCGTGCGATCCCCGCCGACGAAGAGCTCCACCGTCACGCAAGGGCGAACCTCGAGCAGGCCGACGCCCTGCTTTTCGGGCGCGTGACCTACCAGATGATGGAGGCAGCCTTCCGTCCGTCCGCACAGGCGGTAGCGCGACCCGACTGGACCGACCCGTTCGCCCGCACCATCGACGCCGCGAAGAAGTACGTGGTGTCGAGCACCCTGGACCGGGTCGATTGGAACGCGGAGCTGGTGCGCGGCGACCTGGCGACCGCCGTGCGGAAGCTGAAGAGCGAGCCGGGCAGGGGACTCGGCGTGGGCGGCGTGAAGCTCCCGCTGGCCTTGGCCGAGCTGGGATTGATCGACGAGTACGAGTTCATCGTGCATCCCCGGGTGGTGGGCCACGGGCCGGCGCTGCTCGCCGGGCTCGCGCGGCCCCTCGACCTGAAGCTCGTAAGCCGGCTGGAGCTCGGCTCGGGCGCGGTCGCGCTGCGCTACGAGCCTAGAAGGTAGTCCTTCTCACGCGTTGCCTCTCACCGCAGGGCTCCTATCAGCGGAACGTGCTCCAGTCCCGCCCTGCGGGACGGCGAGCGATCCATCCCGTCGGCTCGCTCTCCACGTCACCGGCGGCGCGCGTCCTTGAATTCGGCTCTTCGCAGGCGCACAATCCGCGCATCCGTCTCCCGAGGTGCCCGATGAGTTGGAAGAAAGCAGCCGGGCTCGCGCTGTTCGTCGTGATCCTTCTGGGCGCCGGCCTCCTTGCCTGGCGCTACCGCATGAAGCAGCCGGAGTTCGTGGTGGAGCTCTCCGTCCCCAGCTCGGCCTTCACCCATGTCGTCCTGCTCGCCGACGGCCGCCCGGTGGCCGAAGGCTCCACCGCCTTCCGCGGAGTGGATCGGCCGACGCTGAGCGCGCACATCGCCGGGCACCCGCGCCGCAGCTACGGTCGCGAGATGTTCCCGGAGCTGAGCGCACGGCTCGAAGGTCCCTGCGGCAGCGAGACGGCGGAGGTCCGGCTCCAGACCCGGCTCGACCCGTCGGAGATGCAGCGCGCGCTCGCCCGTGGTGTGGCGATGACCGTGCAGGCCTACACCCAGCGGCGGGGGGAGCTCGCCGACGAGTCGGCGGACGTCTGGGTCGACAACCGCGAGCACGCCGAGGTCAAGCTAGTGGTCGGCGGGCACGAGGAGCACGTAGCGGCGAACAGCAAGGGCGTCTACCACATCTCATATCAGCCGGCGTGTGCGGCGGGCCGCGAAGTGCGCCTCGACGATCAGCTCATCGGCGAAGTGCGCGAGAGTGTCACCGACATCCCGCTGGACGGGACCGAGTACCACCCACTCGACATGAAGTACTCACGCAACTACCTGGTCGATACCTCCGGCAAGCGCTGCTACACCTATTCGTTGCTGTGCTACGTCCGCCCGGGGGGCTTTGGCTGCTCGGAGGCTCGCTCCTACCGCGGCAAGCTGCTGCATCGCATTCCGGGCGAGAAGGTCCATTACTTCCTGGAGCCGTCGCCCGAGCGGCTGGAGGTCCCGGGCCATGTCACGATGGAGTGGCGGTACCGCCTTAGCTCCGGCTCCTGCGGCTGGTACGAATAAGAAACGGGAGGAGAGCAGGAGCCAGTCGTGAGCTCCTCGCGTCTCATCGCTGCCGATTCTATCCGCGGGAACAATCCTCTCGCCGCGGTGTCCATTCCGGCATGGAGGGTGAGGACATGCATGAACCGATGGCCGCGAAGCGAGACCTGAAGCGCGCGCCCATCCACCGCTCCCTGGTGCTTTCCGCCTGGGTCCTCGTGCTGGTGATGGCGCTGGGCGTGGGCGCCGTGCTCACGCGGCCGGAGATCTTCGGCCAGCTGAAGCAAGACGACGCGACACACGGGCTCGGCAACCTGACCGCCGAGATGGGCGGTGTCGCGGTGCTGAGCATTGTCGCCGGGCTCGCGGTCGGCGTGCTGTTGCTCGCGCGCCGCAAGATGGAGCGCCTCGACACCGACCGCATCTACCGGATGTGAGTGGCGGGCGAGTCGCCCGCCTCCCCATGAACTACGCCCCCTTGCGGTGGCCTTCTTCCTTGTGGTGCTTCATCACGGTGCGCGCCGCGACCTCCTTGGCGCGCTTGCCGTAGCGGCCTTCCTTCTCCGCGCTCTCCTTGATGTGCTCGTACATGCGCTGCTCCTTCGATCCGACCCCGCGAACGTGCTTCTTCCCTGGCATATGCCCTCCTCACTGATGGGAGTGTCGCGGCGCACTGCGCGTTGCCGCCCGGCGTGCTACGATTTCTGGATGTCCACGGCGCCGAAACCTCCGCAGTCCGCCTCTGCCGCGCAGTCCGAACCCCTGGCTCCGCCGCGTCCCGACCAGCTCCTGATGCAGCTGGCGACCGGCTACATGGCCTCGGCCGCGCTGCACATCGCCGCCAGCCACGGCCTTGCCGACCTGCTCGCGAAGGGCCCGAAGCCCGTGGCCGAGCTGGCGCGTGCCGCTAACCTCAACGAGGACGCGCTCTACCGCGTGCTGCGCGCGCTGGCCTCCGCCGGCGTCTTCGAGGAGCGCGCGCCGCGCGTCTTCGCCAACACGCTGACCAGCGACCTGCTGCGCCGCGACGCCGGCCCGCTCCGCGCCATGGTCGAGTGGATGGGCGACCCCGTCCACATGAAGGCCTACGCGCACTTCCCGCACTCCGTCGCCACCGGCGAGACGCTCTGCCAGCCCGCCTGGGGCATGAACTGCTGGGACTACTTCGGCACGGACCCGCGCTTCGCCCGCATCTTCGACGACGCCATGACCGGCTTCAGCGCCGTCGTCATCCCCGCCGTGCTCGAGACCTATGACTTCGGCGGCATCGGGACGCTGGTCGACGTCGCCGGCGGGCACGGCTTCGTCCTCACCGCCATCCTGGAAAAGTATCCCGCGATGCGCGGCGTGCTGTTCGACATGGAGCGCGTCACCGCGGGCGCGCGCGAGCGCATCGCCAAGCTGCCCGCTGCGATCTCCAGCCGGGTGCGCGTCGAGTCCGGTGACTTCTTCCAGCAAGTGCCCCAGGGCGACGCCATCGTGATGAAGCACATCATCCACGACTGGAACGACCCCGAGGCGCGCGCGATCCTGCAGAACTGCCACCGCGCGCTCCCCGCCGGCGGCAGGCTCATGCTCATCGAGAGCGTGCTCGTCCCCGGCAACGACCCCGACCTCGGCAAGTGGATCGACCTGGAGATGCTGGCGCTGCCCGGCGGACGCGAGCGCACCGAAGAGGAGTTCCGCGCGCTGTTCGCCGGCGCCGGCTTCCGCCTCACGCGCGTGGTGCGCAACGCCTCGCCGCTCGCGGTGGTCGAGGCCGTCAAGCAGTAGCCGCTAACCCACACGATCGACGGGCTCAGAACGGCGGTAACGTTATCTCGTAATGGAGGTAACGTTACCCTCATTACCTCAGTAATTTGTGCGACTTCCCGGTTTAGGCCATCCTCAGGGTGTGAGCAAGACCAACCACATCCTGTCGGTATGCGCCGACCCTGACCTGGCCGCGGCGCGGGCGCTGCTGCTGCGCGATCACGGGCTCCAGGTCTCCACCGCGGCCACCCGGATCGAGGCCGAGCAGGCCATCGCGGGCGGCGAATTCGACGCCCTCGTCGTCGGACACACCGTCCCTTCCGAGGTCGCCACCGCCGTCACCGAGGCGTTCCGCAAGATCAACCCCAAGGCGCGCGTGGTGTTCGTGGCTTCGGGGTGGTTCATCCCCATCCGCGCCGACCGCGTGGTGCAGGTGGGCGACGGTCCCCACGCCCTGCTCGCCGCGCTGACCTAAGCACTGCCGGGCGCGCCTGCTTGACCGTTGCTCGGCGCGGGCGTAGGCTGCGCCCACTACATCCAGCCTAGAACCCTGGCCAAAAAAATCAGCGCAAGGAGCGATTCGAATGGTCCCTCTGGTCTCGCTATGGCTTCCCATCGTGGTGGGCGCGGTGATCGCGTTCGTCGCCAGCGCCATCCTGCACATGGTCCTGCCCTATCACAAGAACGACTACAAGAAACTGCCCGACGAAGAGGCGGCGCGCGCGGCGATGCGCGGCGCGGCGCCCGGCCTCTACATGACGCCGCACTGCACCCATGAGCAGATGAAGTCGCCCGAGGCGAAGGAGAAATTCAAGCAGGGGCCCAACACCATCGTCACCGTCATGCCCGCCGGCGAGGTCACCATGGGCAAGTACCTCGGCCTGTGGTTCGTGTTCCTGCTGATCGTGAACTTCTTCGTGGCATACCTGGCCTCGCGCACGCTCGCGCCCGGCACGCACTACCTGCAGGTGTTCCGCGTGGTGGGCACCGGCGCCTTCCTCGCGCTCGGCCTGGCCAACATGGCCAACGGCATCTGGAAAAGCATGCCGTGGAGCTTCGTGGTGAAGGAGATGGCCGACGGCCTGATCTACGCGCTGCTCATCGCCGGCAGCTTCGGCTGGTTGTGGCCCAGGTAGCGCCGCGGAGCTCAGCATCGCCGGCTGCGGCCGGCGATTTCTTTTCTACAAGTAGCTCAGCCACCAGTCGCGTCGCCGCTGCTTCAGGTGCATGAACCACCGGCAGGGGAAGTACAGGATGGCGATGGCGAGCGCCCACGTGGCGTAGAGGAACGGCAGGTGGTGTCCGTAGCCGGCGGGCAGCGGGTTGGCGAACATCGCGCCGCGCAGCAGCCAGTGCGCGGGCTGCCCGGTGGCCAGCGCCGCGAAATACGCCAGCAGGTGCACCACGTAGAGGTGCAGCACGTAATAGAAGAACGGCACGCGCCCGAAGACGACGAAGAAGCGCGCGACCGCGTTGCCCAGGCCCGCCCCGTCGATCTTCATGCGGTCGAAGAGCGCGATCAGGAGGAGCGTGGGCCCGAGCGTCATCAGCAGGAACTGCAGCGACGGCGGATACTTCTCCACGTCGGTGAACAGGATGAAGGTCTTGGCCAGCGTCGGCTGGAGGTGGAAGGTGGCGTCGATGTCCGGCCCGGCGGCGGCCAGCGTCTTGGGATTGCCGTACAGGTTGAACGCGCGCAGGACCACGAACGCGGCCGTGAGCGCGGCCCCGGCGCGCAACATCCAGCGCTGGCGCTCCGCGGCGGCGCGGCGCAGCACCGCGCCGAAGACGAACCCCAGCGACATCACCCCCACCCACGGGATCAGCGGATACACCACGAAGATCCCGAATGGGAAGTTCGGCGGCACGTGCAGGAACGCCGGCGGCTTCACCGGGATGAATCCCTGCGTGTGGAAGAGCACCCAGTACCACGGCACCTTCCCGAAGTTGGCGAAGCCTCCGGGCGGCTGGATGTAGTCGAGCAGGTTGTGGCCGGCGACCAGGAGCGCGCCGAAGGCCGCCACCCAGCGCAGCGGCAGGCGGATGAGGAACGAGTTGATCACCATCGACCACCCGATCACCCAGATGACCTGCGCGAAGCCGAACGGGAACAGGAACGACCACCCGAACCCGATGATGGTGTACTCGGCGAAGACCAGCCACAGTCCGCGCGTCCACAGGAAGCGCGAGGTGCGCGCGACGTCGCCGTGGCGCGCGTACGAAAGATACGCGCCGGTCCCCGCGAGGAAGACGAAGGCGGGCGCGCAGAAGTGCGTGATCCAGCGCGTGAGCCAGAGGGCGAGCGAGGTGGTCGTCCAGTGCTCCGGCGTGGGCTGCGCGAAGCTCATGTAGTCGCGCACGTGGTCCAGCGCCATGATGACCATCACCAGGCCGCGCATGACGTCGATCGCGTCGAGCCGCAGCTTCCCGGGGACGAACGGCCCCGAGACCTGCGGCGGCCGCAGCTCGCGCTCGACTTGGGAATCGGCCGCCATGGAAGCGCGGAAGGGTACCACGGTTGGACGGGCGGACCTCAAAACCGTTAACCACGAAGGCCACGAAGGGTCACGAAGGGAGCGGGGTCTCGAAACACAAATGCCTTCGTGCTCCTTGGTGACCTTCGTGGTTACAGATCCCCTAGCGCGAGCTGGACAGCACCTGCGAGAGGAAGTGCACCAGCTCCACCTCGTCGCCGCCGGTCGGCTTGGTTTCCGTCTCGACGTGCGAGATGACCGGGCTGATCAGCAGCGCGCGCACGCGCGTGATGCCCAATTCCTGCGCCAGCCACTCCGATTCGGCCGACGGGATCACGTTGTCGCCCGCCCCGTGCAGCAGGTAGACGCGGCTGCGCACGCCGTCCAGCTTGCCCGCGGGCGAGACCGCCGCGAACTCCTCCTTATGTTTCTCGATCGACTGCAGCAGCGCCGCGCGCAGCTCGGGCGCCGGCTGCCATTTCACCGCCAGCGACTCCAGCAGGGCGCGCGAAGGAGGCGAGAGCCTCGCGGCAGCGGCGCGCGCCTCTGCCTCCTTCTCCTGGAGCGCGAGCCGCAGCGCTTCCTTCGCGATCGGCGCCTCCTGCGGCGAGAAGAAATCTTCCGGATGGGTGTAGATGAGGATCATCGCGCCGTAGGGATGCGCGGGCAGCTTCTGCACGCCGGCGGCGGGGCGCTGGTCCTCGTCGGTGGCGTAGTAGCGCGCGACGCGCGCCATGTCGTGGTGCGCGCCGACGGCGAACACGTACGCGATGGAGCGGCGATAGCGCTCGTCGGCGGCCGCCAGCAGCGCGAGCCCGCCGGCGAAGCTCAGCCCGAAGACGCCGACGCGCCGCCCGGTGCGCCGCTGCATCTCCTGCGCGGCGGCGCCGACGGACTCGATCTCGCTCGGCTCCACGCGCAGCTCGGTCAGTGCGGTGACGTGCGGCGTGAGCACCGGGATGCCGGCGCCCGCCAGCGCGCGCGCGAAGCGCCGCATGCGCGGGTCGTCGATGCCGTCGAAGTGCACGCCGTGCACCACCACCATCGCGGTCCCCGCCGGATGCACCGGCTGGTAGAGCCGGGCGCGCATCGGCCCGCCGGGCGCCGGAACGGCGATCTCGCTCTCCACGAAGCTGCGCTCCACCAGCGCGGCCAGCGGCGGCCTGGCGTTCGCGTCCTCCAGCTTCAGCAGGACGTAGAGCGCGCGCAGGTGCCACAGCAGCGAGGGCGTGCCGAGCGCCGCCACCACCAGCACGACCACCGCCACGCTGCCGAGCACGCGTTGGGTCTTGCGCTGCATGGGATGAGGGCTCGTCGCGATAGTAACCGCGCGCCCACAGGCGATAAAATGAAATCCGCATGTCGAGCACAGCCCAGGCCGGCACCCGGACCGCCCAAGAGGTCATCCGCCACGCGCCGGTGTCGCAGGCGCCCAACGGCGTGTGCTTCGCCGCGGCGGGCGAGACCGCCATCGCGGCCGCGGAGCTGGAGCGCATGGTCGCCGCCGTGCCGCGCGGCATCGCCCGCGCCCTGGTCGACGCCCGCAAGGCCTACTACTTCGTGCCGCTGGCGGTGAACGAGGGCGACGAGACCCTGGTCGCCGACCGCTACGACGTTGCACTCTCCGACCGCGCCGTCTGCCATCGCAACCTCACCGTCGGCGACGCGCAGTGCGTCTTCATCTCCACTCGCCTGATGGACGACAAGTTTTCCGTCGCCTTCGAGTTCTATATCAATGTGGGGCACGCCTTCGTGGAGCGCGCCGGCGTCGCCGAGCAGTTCGCCGACCTCGCCTGGAAGCAGGTGGAGGAGGGCGTGCGCGGCGAGACCTCGCTCGACGCCCACGACGCCCGCAAGGTCGCGCTGCCGCAGGCCGGCGGCCCCATCAACGAGCGCGCGCGCAACGACTTCCTCTCCGCCGCCTTCGCCGACGCCATCGCCATCTACATGCTCTCGCTCTATCTCGACGTCGACTACTACGAGCTGCGCGAGCGCGAGTATCCGCTGCTCGCGCCCCCGGCGCTGGCCGAGCGGCTGAAGCAGGTCGCCGCGCTCTTCCCGCCCGACCCGGGCTTCGAGTTCAACGTCTTCTACCGCAGAAAAAGCTAGTCGACCACGGAGACACGGGGGAGTCCTTTTTTCTCTGGTTTCTCCGCGCCTCCGTGTCTCCGTGGTGAGATTTGCGGCTACAATCGCGGCAAATGATCGCGCATCTTCGCGGCAAGCTGCTCTCGAAGCGTCCCGGCCAGGCGGTGGTCGAAGCCGCCGGCGTCGGCTACGACGTCGCCATCAGCGTCCCGACGTTCACCGAGCTGCCCGCCACCGGGGCGGAAGTCGCGCTGCACGTCCACACCCACGTGCGCGAGGACGCGCTCGCGCTCTACGGCTTCCTGCGCGCCGAAGAGAAGCAGTTGTTCGAGAAGCTCATCTCGGTCTCCGGCGTCGGTCCGAAGCTGGCGATGACGATCCTGAGCGGAATGCCGAGCGCGGGCGAGATCGTCGGCGCGATCCGCGGCAACGACGTCGCGCGGCTGACGAAGATCCCCGGCGTAGGCAAGAAGACCGGCGAGCGGCTGGCGCTCGAGCTCAAGGACAAGCTCGATTCCTTCGGCCCCGCCCCGGCCCGAGCCGCCGCCGGCTCGCCGCTCGAGGAAGACGTGCTCTCCGCGCTCGTGAACCTCGGCTACCAGCGCCCGCTCGCCGAGCGCGCGGTGGCCGCGGCGGCGGCCAACGGCGGCAAGCCCGGCTCCTTCGACGCGCTCTTCCGCCAGGCGCTCGCATCGCTTTCCAAGTAGTCCCCAGTCCACAGTGCACGGTCCACCGTGGCCCGATCGGTCCGACCGAAACACCGGCTGCGGCCACTGTGGACTGTGTACCGTGGACTGTGGACTTCGCCGGGAACCACGCGCGGCAACCTCGTCCTGCCGGAACCGCGCTATAGTCCGGACATGCGCACGCTGCGCGCCCTGACCGCGGTGTCTCTGCTCGTGCTGCTGGCGACGCCGGCGGTCGCGAAAAAACCGAAGCCCGGATTCATCCGCAAGCCCGGCACCGCGCAGGTCGCGAACTTCTCCGTCGTCCCGCCCGCCTTCGAGTGCAGCAACTGGGCGTGGGCGGCGGCCACGCAGAGCATCCTCGCGCTCGACCAGGTCGCGGTCGACCAGCACGACCTGGTGCAGCGGATCTTCGGCGGCGAGCTTTGCCTCGACACTCCCCTCGACCTCGAGAAGATGGGCAGGATGGTCGGCGGCATCTATCCGGCCGGTCCCAAGCGCAAGATGAAGGTGGTGGCGCGCGTGGTCCCGGCGGGCGGCACCATCTCGGCCGAGGCGCTGCTGGCGGGCATCAAGCGCGAGCGCCCGATGATCGTCTTCTGGAAGTCGCGCGCCTACGTCGCCGTGGGCGCGGCTTACAACGAGTGGATCGGGCCCAACGGCGCGCGCTTGTGGGAGGTCACCGAGCTCACGCTCTTCGATCCCGTCGCGCAGAACACCGTCACCTTCCAGAAGGGACGCGACGACGTCGCCGACCTCGGCGGTGCCATCGAGTACCAGTTGATGGAGATGCGCGAGCTCGACTGGGTCCCCACCGTCGCCACACCCACCCCGCGCTAGGAATTTGCAATTGGTGATTTGTACTTTCTGATTTGCGATGTGTGTGATCCACGGCAAATCACAAATCCTCTTCTACTTTCCAATGCAGAACTGGCTGAAGATGCGGTGCAGGATGTCGTCGGCCGTGGTGGCGCCGGTGATGGCGTCGAGCGGGCGCAGGGCGCCGTAGAGATCGAGCAGCAGCATCTCGTGCGGGACGCCGGCGCGCGTGGATTCCGCCGCCGCCCCGAGCGCGGCGAGCGATTCGCGCACCAGCGCTTCGTGGCGCACGTTGGTCAGGAAGCCGGTCTCCATCTCCGCGCCCATGCCGACGTGCCGCAGGATCTCGTCGCGCAACTGCGGCAGGCCCTCGCCCGTCGTCGCCGAGGTCCGCAGCGCGCCGTTACCGATAGCCTCCGGGCGCGCGCCGCCCGCCAGGTCGATCTTGTTCGCGACCACCACGTGCTTGCGCGCGCGCGCCGCCGCCAGCAGGCGCTCGTCTTCGGTGGCCTTCGGCTGCGAGGCGTCGAGCACCACCAGCACCAGGTCCGCGTCGGCCAGCGCCTCGTAGCTTTTCTTCACCCCCAGGCTCTCGGCTTCGTCGGCGGCTTCGCGGATGCCGGCCGTGTCCACCAGCTTCACGGGGATGCCGCCGAGCGCGACCGTCTCCGAGACCAGGTCGCGCGTCGTCCCGGGCGTGGCGGTCACGATGGCGCGCTCGCGCTCCACCAGCCGGTTGAACAGCGACGACTTCCCCACGTTCGGCCGCCCCACGATGGCCAGCGTCATGCCCTCGTGCACCGCCTTGCCGTAGGCGAACGACGCCCGCAGTCGCTCGAGCGGCGCGCGCACCCGCGCGATGTGCTCCACGATCTTCTCGGCGGGGAGCGTGCTGACGTCGTCTTCGGCGAAATCGATGCCCGCCTCGAGCAGCGCGATGAGCTGCACCAGCTCTTCCTTGATGGGCTGCAGGCGGCGCGAGAGCGCGCCTTCCAGTTGCTGCGCCGCGACCTTGGCCTGGTGCAGCGTCTGGGCCTCGATGAGGTCGCGCACCGCCTCGGCCTGCGTCAGGTCGAGCCGCCCGTTGAGGAAGGCGCGCATGGTGAACTCGCCCGGCTCGGCCAGCCGCGCGCCCCGCGCCCCGCACAGCTCCACCACGTGCCGCAGCACCACCGGCGAGCCGTGCGTCGAGAGCTCCACCACGTCGTCGGTGGTGTAGGAGTGCGGCTTCGCGAAGTACGTGGCGACGACTTCGTCGATCTTCTCGCCCGTCTCCGGCTCCACGAGCTCGCCCAGGCGCGCGTGCCCCGCCGCCAGCTCGTGCTTCAGCCGCAGCAGCGGCGCGGCGATGGCGCGCGCCTCCGGCCCCGACAGCCGCACCACGCCGATCCCGCCGCGTCCCGCGGCCGTGGCGATGGCGACGATGGTGTCGTCCAGGTGCACGGGGACATTCTAGTTGCGAGTGGTGCGTTGCGCGGTCCGGGCGGCCCGGGAGACTTCTACACTCTCGTCTTCTCGAGGAAGGTCGGCACGTGGACCGCGGCGCGGTCCACCGTCCCGCGGCCGATCTCGCGGTGCGCGCCGTTCTCCGTGACCCACGCGCGGCAGCGCATGGTGTAGAAGCGGCCGTCGAAGCGCTCCAGCTCCGCCGACGCGTGCACCTGGCTCCCGATGCCGGTCGCGGCGCGGTGCTCCACGTGGATCGCCGTCCCCACGTTGATCTCGCCCGGCTCGTGGTACGGCAGCAGCGCGTGGAAGCACGCCGTCTCCATCAGGCGGATCATGTCGGGCGTGGAATACACCGGCGGAAGCTCGCCGTGATGATGCGCGAGCGTGTGCTTGCGCTCGACCGTCTCGCTGACCTCCGCGCGCGCTCCGATGGGGACCGTTTTCATTTGTGATTTGTAATTTGTGATTTGTAATTTTGAAACAACGAAGCGGCCCACCGTGGCGGGCCGCCTCACAAATTACCAATTACAGATCACAAATTACAAATTCACGCGGCTCGCCTGGTCTGCCGCTCGCGCTCGATGCCGCTGAGCGCGCGCCACAGCGCCTGCGCAATGGTCTCGGCCGCGGCCAGCGCCTTCTTCGCGTCGCCGCCTTCGGCGATGCGCTTGCCGAGTTGCTCGCGCCACACGCCGGAGTGGTGCACGTCGGCGGTCTCGTGGATCTCGAAGTACTTGCAGGTCCTGGCGTCGGCGCCGTAGCGCTCGCGCAACCCCTTGGCCTTCTCCTTCGCGACCCGCGGCACCTGCGACTCGTAGGCGTAGAAGGCGGCCAGCGCCTCTTCCGGCGCGCCGTTGCGCGCGATGTCGCGGAACAGCGCCATCAGGTCGCACATCTCCAGGATGGGCGGCCGCGGCGCGCGTGTCCCGTCCATGCCCTCGGCGAAGTCCAGCCAGATCTCGTCGTGCGGACGCCGGTCGGGCGCTTCGATGCCCACCTCGTCCCAGTAATTGTGCAGCACCGCCTCGCGCAGCTCGCCGTTCGGCAGGCGCGCGTGCAGCGTCGAGAGCGCGATCGGGAAGCTCGCCACCTGGTTGTAGTACTGCCCGGCGTACTCGCGCAGCTCGGCGCGCGTCAGCTCACCCGCCGCCCACGCCTGGTAAAAAGGATGGCAGAGCAGGTCGTACTTCGCGATGCGGCGGTCGAGCTCGGAGAAGAATTGCTGGACGTCCATGGCAGGGTCCTTTCGAGGGAAAAAGGAGATCCCCTGAAATATACGGGAGCAGACCTCGGCGCGCCAGTGAGCGCGGTCACAATGACCAGGTGGGAAACATCACAGGGAGCGGCCAAGACCCGCGATTTCCGCTGATAAAATCAACCTGCAGGCATTCGCGGGGATGCACTTCACCGAACAATTCGACGTCGTGGTCGTGGGCGCGGGGCACGCCGGCTGCGAGGCCGCCGTGGCCGCCGCGCGCATGGGGCTGAAGACCGCTCTGTTCACGCTGAACGCCGGCCTGATCGCGCAGATGTCGTGCAATCCTGCCGTCGGCGGCATCGCCAAGGGCCATCTCGTGCGCGAGATCGACGCCCTCGGCGGCGTGATGGGCGAGGTCACCGACGCGGTCGGCATCCAGTTCCGCCTGCTCAACACCTCGCGCGGCCCCGCCGTCTGGTCGCCCCGCGCGCAGTGCGACAAGGCCCAGTACCGCGCGAAGATGCGCCAGGTGCTCCAGCGCGAGCCCAATCTCGTCATCCAGCAAGCGGAGGTAGCGGACGTCATCGTGGAGTCGTCGGCCGACGACCGCCCGCGTCGCGCCATCGGCATCAAGCTGCGCGACGGACGCGCCATCGGCGCGCGCGCCGTCATCGTCACCACCGGCACGTTCCTCAACGGGCTCATCCACTGCGGCGAGCAGACGCATCCCGCCGGGCGCTCCGGCGAGCCGCCCTCGCAACTGCTGGGCGAGGCGCTCAAGCTCCTCGGCCTGCGCGGCACGCGTCTGAAGACCGGCACGCCGCCGCGCCTCGACGGCCGCACCATCGACTGGTCGCGCTTTGCGCAGCAGCCCGGCGACGCCGAGCCCACGCCCTTCAGCTTCCGCACGTGCACCATCGCGCAGCCGCAGGTGCCGTGCTACATCGCGTTCACCACCGAGCAGACGCACCGCATCATCCGCGAGAACGTCCACCGCTCGCCCATGTACTCCGGCCAGATCCAGTCCATCGGGCCGCGCTACTGCCCGAGCATCGAGGACAAGATCGTCAAGTTCCCCGACAAGCTCCAGCACCAGCTCTTCCTCGAGCCCGAAGGCCTGGACACCCACGAGATCTACGTGAACGGCATGTCGACCTCGCTCCCGGTAGACGTGCAGCTCGCCATCATCGCCTCCGTTCCCGGCCTGGAGAACGCGGCGATGCTGCGCCCCGGCTACGCCATCGAGTACGACGCCATCGACCCCACCGAGCTGGAGCGCACGCTCGAGACCAAGAAGATCCGCGGCCTCTATCTTGCCGGGCAGATCAACGGCACCTCGGGCTACGAGGAAGCCGGCGCGCAGGGCATCATGGCCGGCATCAACGCCGCGCTCGCCATCAAGGGCGCGCCGCCTCTGGTGCTCGACCGCACCGAGGCGTACATCGCCATCCTCATCGACGACCTCATCTCCAAGGGGACGAACGAGCCCTACCGCATGTTCACCTCGCGCGCCGAGTTCCGCCTGCACCTGCGCATCGACAACGCCGACCGCCGCCTCACGCCCCACGGCCGCCGCGTCGGGATGATCGCCGAGGCCGACTGGGCCGCCTTCCAGGCCAAGCAGGAGCGGATGGGCCGGATGACGGCGCTGCTGGAGACGACGAAGTGGTCAGTGGCCAGTGACCAGTGGCCAGGCGCCGTCGGGCAGACGCTCGCCCAGTTGCTCAAGCGGCCTGAAATCACGATCGACGACCTTCGCCCGACCCTGGAAAAACTCTACCCCGAGTTTTTCCAAGCGCATGTGGAGGCGGGCGACTCGCCCGCCATCGCAGCGGCAGCCACGCGCAACGAGCTGAAATCCGTCGAGACCGAGATCAAGTACGCCGGCTACCTCGCGCAGCAGCAGAAGGCCATCGAGCGCCTGAAGAAGAGCGAGCAGCGCGCCATCCCCGAGTGGTTCGACTACACCTCGGTCAGCGGCCTCTCGCGCGAGATGAAGGAGAAGCTCGCGCACGTCCGCCCGCGCACCCTGGGCCAGGCCTCGCGCATCCCCGGCGTCACGCCCGCCGCCGTCTCGCTCGTCAACGTCTACATCGAGATCCAGGGGCGGAAGAAGCAATCAGCGATTAGCAGTTAGCGATCAGCGATTGCGCAGGTAGGCGCCGGCGACTCGCCGGCGCGCTAATCGCTAATCGCTAGTTGCTAATCGCTCGCACGTTTCCGCGCCCCGAACGCCGCCCACGCCCCGCCCGCGACCAGCGTCACCAGCCCCGTCACGAACGACACCATCCGCACGTCCACGCCGTGGTCGATGGCATAGCCCGCGGCCTGCGCGCTGACCGCCAGCATCACGGTGCAGAAGGCCAGCTCGGCGGCGAAGACGCGCCCGCGGAAGCGGTCGTCGGTGATCAGTTGCAGCAGCGTGGTCGAGAACACCCACACCAGCGCGCCGCCCATGTGCGAGAAGATGACCGCGGCGTACGCCACCGGCGCGGTCGCGATGTGCCCCAGCGCGACGTATCCCAGCCCGTAGAGCGCGAACCCGAGCACGATCCCGATGCGCAGCCGGTCGGGGCGCTGCTCCGCCCAGGGCGCCACCGCCAGCGGCCCCAGCAGCGTGCCCAGCCCGCGCGCTCCCATCAGCATGCTGATGCCGAGCAGCACGCCCTGCTCCGCGCTGACGCCCGCGCGGTGCAGCGGGAACACCTCCTTGCCGAGCACGGGGAAGATGACCCAGCTCGCGCCCGTCACGCCGAGCACGCCTTTCACCACCAGCGGCGAGAACAGGCGATTCTCGCGCACGTAGCGGAAGCCCTCGACCACGTCGGAGTGGTCGAAGAAGTCGCGCAGCCGCGCCGGGCCGCGCGCTTCGGTGTGCGGCTCGGCGAACCGCATGCGCGAGATCATGAACGCGGAGAACAGGAACGACGCCGCGTCGAGCGCGAACACCGCGTCGCGCCCCAGCCACACCGCGGCCGCGCCCCCGAGGGCCGCGCCCAGGAACAGATTCACCGACCACGTGCTCGACGCCAGCGTGTTGGCGACCAGCGTCTCGTCTTTCTCCACGACGTTGGGGATCACCGCGGTGCGCGCCGGCTCGAACAGCCCCCACATCGTCGTCTCGAGGAACAGCAGCGGGTAGACCAGCCAGACCATCGCGGGCGTCCGCACGAACAGCACGCAGGCCACGATGACGGCGCGCACCAGGTCGGTGGCGATCATCACCTTGCGCCGCGAGATGCGGTCGTTGATCACCCCCGCGAACGGCCCCACCAGCGCCTGCGGCAGCACTTGCAGCACGAACGCCATCGCCACCGACTCCGCCTTGCCGGTGAACTCCAGCAGCATGGCGTAGAGCGACACCATGTAGAACCAGTCGCCGATCTCGGAGACGATCTGCGCCGTCCACAGCCGCCGGAAGTTCGCGTTCCCGCGGACCAGCCGCCAGTACGAGCCGAGCGAGATGGACCTCTGAGCCACGCGGATTTCTTTGTATCACGCGGTTAGAAACATCCCGAGCCCGCCCCGGCGGGCGAGGGATCCCTATGGCCAGATCGCTCTTCGGTGGGGTCGTGGAAGCGGTAGGGCTTTCTCACCGCGGCGCGACGGCTGCGCCGCGGTTCGAAATGTCCTTGCAACGGCGCGCCGGCTCAATAGTGCGTCGCGCCTTCGCGCTCGAACCGATGCTTCTCCTCGAGCGCGTGCAGCGCCTCCCGCATCTCGTGCTCGAGCTGGTGCGCGAAGCTGAGCAGCTTCTCCGTCGGCCGCGCCCAGCCTTTGCCGAGCGTGATCAGCCCGTGCTTGGCGAGGTGGTCGTTGGCGAGCGCGAGCATGTGCTCCGACGTCGTGTTGAGGTACAGCAGGTCGAGCGGCTCGGCGACGCGCACGTCGTCGCCGCCCGCCAGCTTCGACAGCCAGAACACCTTGCGCCGGATGAACGCCGTGAGGTCCTCGTCGTTGGCGCGCGCGAAGATCAGCTTGTTCTGCTTGAAGTCGTAGTGGCGGCTCGAGACCGGCACCGGCTGCCGCTTGCCGCTCTTCAGCAGCTCGAGCTGCTTGCGGTCGAAGTCTTTGCGGATGGCGTTCACCACCGCCGCCTCGGAGTGCTCGCGCTCCAGGGACGGCAGGGCTTCCTTGATGACCTGCGTGATCTGCACCGAGACGTCGGCGTGCAGGCCCGAGCCGTCGGCCAGCGTGGCCTTGCCGTGGATGACGTGGAAGTCCGAGCCCGCCGTCGCGGGATGGAACGGCCACTGCATCTCGATGGTGAGCGGCAGTCCGCCGAGCGTCATGAATTGCCCGGCCGCGGCGCCGGTGGGCTTCTGTTGCGGGACGGTGCTCACTGCTGTTCTCCTCTGGTGTTCGGAATCCACGATTCTATCAATCGCCCTTCTCCGTGTCTCCGTGCCTCCGTGGTGAAAACCCTGCGACTAGAATGAAGGACGTGCGCCCCCGCATCGCCATCCCGCTGCCCACCTCCGACAAGCCCGACTACAACGCGCGCGCCTTCCCGCAGTACGCCGAGGCGGTGCGCCGTGCGGGCGGCGAGCCGGTCGAGGTCGCTCTCCACGCCACGCCGGAGGAGGTCGCGCGCATCGCCTCGCAGTGCGCCGGCGTGCTGCTGCCCGGGTCGAACGCCGACGTCGACCCGGAAAAGTACGGCGAGCAGCGCGGAGCGAAGACCGCCGCCGCCGACGCGCTGCGCGACAACGTCGACGAGCTCCTCATCCAGGACGCCTACAACCTCCGCAAGCCGCTGTTCGGCATCTGCTACGGCATGCAGATCCTCAACGTGTGGCGCACCGGCACGCTGCGCCAGCATCTGGAGACCGGCGTGAACCACGAAGCCGGCAAGGCCGTCGTGCGCGCGCACCAGGCAGCCATTCCCGCGGATTCGGTGCTCGGCCAGATCGTGGCGCTGGAGGTGCTCGACACCACGCAGCCCTCGCTGAGTCCGGGGGAAGAGACCAGCGAAGGCCACGGCCCGGTCGAGGAGCCGCGCGAGCTGGTCGTGCCGGTGAACTCCAGCCACCACCAGGCGGCGGAAACGGTCGGCGACGGCCTGCGCGCGGTGGCAAAATGCCCCGACGACGGCGTCATCGAAGCGGTCGAAGGCACGCAGCCGGAACACTTCGTCCTCGGCGTGCAGTGGCACCCCGAGCGGACGTACGATGAGGAACCGGTCTCGCGCGCGCTGTTCGCGGCGTTCATCGCGGCGGCGGGCCGGTGGAAGCGGTAGGTTTTACCACGGAGACACGGAGGGCCCGGGGAAAGACTAAAGAGCCTCCGTGAACTCCGTGCCTCCGTGGTGAATGGTCCCGCCGCGCACCGTCTATAATTCCACGCGTCGCATGCCTCTCGAGCTCTCACTCGCGAACAAGGTCGCGCTCGTCTCCGGCGGGTCGCGCGGCATCGGCGCCGCGACCGTCAAGCTGCTGGCGAAGGCCGGCGCCAAGGTTGCATTCAGTTACGAAAAGGCGACCGTCCGCGCCGACAAAGTCGTGGAAGAATGCGGGCGCGAGAACGCCGCCGCCTTCCAGCAGCAGCTTTCCACGCCCGAGCACGCGCGCGCTCTGGTCGAGGCCGCCGTGCGGCGCTTCGGCCGCCTCGATATCCTGGTCGCCAACCACGGCATCTGGCCGCCGCACGACGCCCCCATCGACAAAATGGCCGACGAGCAGTGGCTCACGACTATCGGCGTCAACCTGAACAGCGTCTTCGGCCTGGTCAAGCATTCGGTCGCGCAGATGAAGCAGCAGGCGCAAGGCGGCGCGATCGTGCTCATCAGCTCGACCGCCGGCCAGCGCGGCGAGGCCTTCCACTGCGACTACGCCGCCACCAAGGGCGCGGTCATCAGCATGACCAAGGGCCTCTCCACCGAGCTGGCGCGTGACAAGATCCGCGTGAACTGCGTCGCGCCCGGCTGGGTCTCGACCGACATGGCCGCCCCCGCGCTGGAAGACCCCCAAGTCGCCCCCCGCGTCTTCGCCACCATCCCGCTGGGCCGCGTCGGGACGCCGGAAGAGCTGGCCGCCTGCATCGTTTTCTTGTGCACCGAAGGCGCGGGCTTCGTGACCGGCGAGGTCTTCAACGTCAACGGCGGCGCGGTACTAGTCGGGTAGAGACGCCCAAAAGGGCGTCTCTGCCGTGGATCGTTATGCTAAGCAGCTACACTGCTGGTTTGTGCTTCTAATCAGAGAGTCCATGAGAAAGCTTCGCTGTTCCCTCGCCCTGTTGCTGCTCGCACTCGCGCCAGCCGCCATCGCGCAGAAACCCGCCGTGACCTCGAGCGCGCCGCCGGCGCCGCCGGTGACCGCGCCGCTGCCCGTCGACGACGAGAACGCGCGCCAGGCCCGGCAGATCCTCGACCGCATGCTGAAGGCGCTCGGCGGCGACGCCTATCTCACCTACCAGGCCCGCACCGAGATCGGCCGCACCTACGGCTTCTACCACGGCGAGCCCAAGGGCGTGGGCGTGCAGTTCTGGCGCTTCTGGCGCTGGCCCGACAAGGACCGCATGGAGCTCACCAAGCAGCGCGACTGGATCGTCATCTACGACGGCGACCAGGGCTTCGAGACCACCTTCCGCGGCACTCGCCCCATGGACAAGGACGACATGAAGGAGTACCTCGAGCGCCGCCCCTACTCCAACGAGCACGTCCTGCGCCAGTGGCTGAAGGCGCCCGGCACGGTGCTGTTCTACGACGGCCGCACCGTCGCCGAGCGCAAGCCCGCCGAGAAGATCACCATCATGGACGCGCGGAACCGCTCGGTCACCTTCTTCGTCGACGCCGACACGCACCTGCCCATCAAGAAGACCTTCACGCTGCGCGATCCCGAGACGCGCGAGCGCAGCAACATCGAAGAGATCTACGACAACTACCGGCCCATCGCCGCGCAGGGCGGCGTGATCCAGACGCCTCTCAGCCTGGCCTGGAAGACCGACGACTGGATGACCCGGCAGCGCTTCCTCAACACCGTGACCTACGACCCGCCGATGTCCGCCTCGCTCTTCGACCCCGGCCCGCTCAACTACGACCCGAAGAAGAAGTAGGGCTCAGCGCTTCACGGTGGACGGCCAGTTCAGGATGACGGTGATGGGCGCGGTGCGGCCCTCGTTGGTCGGCTTGCTGAAGATGAACTGTCCGTTCTTCAGCACGGAGTAATCGCCATGGATCGCGTCGAACAGCGGCTGCGGCACGCCCGCATCGAAGCGCGCGCCGGGCGTGATGTTCACGGCCATCACCTTCCCCTGGGCGGAGACGTAGAACAGCTGGCGGCCGTCACGGCTCCAGCGCGGCTTTTCACCCCCGGCGTCCGAGATCTGCCAGCGCCCCTCGCCGGAGGGGAAGCTGGTCACGTAGATCTCGGAGCCGCGCGTGTCCGCCGCCATGAAGGCCAGCCAGCGGCCATCGGGCGAGATGCGGCCATCTCCCTCGTGCGCGCGCGTGCGCACCACCACCGTTGCCTGGCCGCCGCCCCCGAGCGGCAGCGCCCATATGTCCGAGTGGGTCTCCTGATCTACGTCGCTGTAGATCAGGTATCTCCCGTCGGGGCTGATGTCGCTCGCGATCTTGTCGTGGAGCGTCTCTGCCAGGCTCACCTCGGTGTTGTTCGCGGCGTGGCGATACAGGTCGTACATCCCCTTCGGGTCGCTGCTGTAGAAGAGCTCGCGGTCGTCGAGCGACCACGTCGGGCTCATCTCGTTGGCGCGTGAGCTCGTCACCCGCGAGAAGATGCGCCGTGGAATGCTCCACACCCAAATATCGTTCGAGCCCACGGCAGGGTCGATGCGCGTGACCGCCACCTGCGTCCCGTCATGCGAGAGTCTGAGTTCCTCGTAGGGTCCGGCGGGCGCGAGCGTGCTCACCACCTTGCCGCCGCGGTCCACCAGCACCAATTCGCGCTGCCGCGTCGTGGTGCCGCTCTGGTAGACCAGCGTCCCGGTGCGCGAGATGGATGCGTAGACGAAGCCGTCGTCCCCGTTGAACGCCACCTTGTCGGTGACGAGGAACGGCTGGCCGGTCGCCTGGTAGCTGCGCGGGCTCACTGCAATCCCCATCAGCGCGCCGTCGCGCACGTAGATCACGTAGCCCGGATCCGCGTAGCCGACCACCCCTTCGCCCTCGGTCAGCACCTTGAACTCTTTGCTGTCGAGGGCCCCGACGCAGATGTGGTTCGCCTGCGTCAGGCTGCTGCGGTTCAGGAAAACGAAGTGCTTGCCGTCGGGCAGGAACTTCGGCCAGGCGTGCACCGTCTCGCCCTTTCCCAGTTCGGTGAGCGGTCGCACGTCGCCACCCGCCGCCGACATGCGCGAGAGCCCCGCGCCGTAGCGCGGAGCGAAGACGATCACGCCTTCCCGACTCCACGCCGCCCCGACGCCGGCATTGTCGCCGAGCACCTGCACCGCGCCGCTCGCCAGGTCGATGCGGCGCATCTTGCCCTGGCTCATGAACCCGAGCTGCTGCTCGTCGGGCGACCAGAACAGGGTGCTCGCGTGCTCGGTGCCGGGCAGCGCCCGGGTTTCCAGGCTGTCCAGCGCGCGCACGAAGACGATCGCGGAATTGTTCTGGACCCCGATGAACGCGACCTGCCGGCCGCTGGGCGAGATGGTCGCGCCGAAGATGGCCGCCGAGGGCGCGAGCTCGAACTTCACCGGCGCTGCCGCCGGCGCCGGCCGCAGGAACCACGAGAGCGCGAGCGCGGCCAGCAGCAGCAGCGTGAGCGCGCCCCACGCCAGCCGCTCGCGGTTGCGCCGCGAGCGCAACAGCGGCGCCGCCGCCACCTGCGAGGTCCGCCCATCCGCGATCCACTTGAGCTGCAGCTTCACGTCGTGCGCCGTCTGGATGCGGTCTTCCGGATCCTTCGCCAGGCATCCGCGCACTACTTGCTCGAGCGCCGGCGGAGTCAGCGGCTCGACCGTCGAGATCGGCGGGGGCTCTTTTTCCAGGATCGCGCTCGCCACCGACAGCGTGCTCTTGCCCTCGAACGCCCGCTTGCCGGTGGCCATCTCGTAGAGCACCGCGCCGAGCGAGAAGATGTCGCTGCGCGCGTCCGGCTCGCCGCCCTCGATCTGCTCCGGCGACATGTACTGGAACGTCCCGACGACCGTGCCTTGCTGCGTGATGGGCGAGATGGGCGTGGTCTTGGTGAGGGCGCCGGAAAAGCCCGTGCTGGCGGCCACCGCCGACTGCGACGGCTTCGCCAGGCCGAAATCCAGCAGCTTCGCGCCCGCTTTCGTCAGCACCACGTTGCCGGGTTTCAGGTCGCGGTGCACGATCCCGCTGCGGTGCGCTTTCTCCAGCGCCTCGGCGATCTGCTGCCCGTAAAGCAGGATCTGCTGCACCGGCATCCGGCCGCGCTGCAGCCGCTCGGCGAGCGATTCGCCCTCCAGCAGCTCCATCACCAGGTAGTCGATGCCGTCCTGGTGCCCGACGTCGTAGAGCGCGCAGATGTGCGGGTGGTTGAGCGCGGAGATGGCGCGCGCCTCGCGTTCGAACCGGGCGCGCAGCTCGGGATTCGCGGAGAGTTCGCCCGGCAGCACCTTGATCGCGACCTCGCGCTGCAGACGCGTATCGCGCGCGCGGTAGACCTCACCCATCCCGCCCGCGCCGATGGCCGCGACGATCTCGTAGGGGCCGAGCCTGCTTCCGGAGGCCAACGCCATAAGGGTTGGCGATTATAGCGTGTAAATCCGGGCGCGAGGCCGCGCGTCGTGGCCGGCGTCACAGCGGCACTTGCGCCCCGCTCGTATAATGCGCCCGCCATGAAGCCCCGCAAGCTGTGCGCACTCTTCCTGCTCATCCTTTCTCTGGGCGCGTTCGCGCAGGTCCCGAAAGAGACCAAGCCGCAAAAGGCCGTCGCGCCCGCCCCGCAGCCGCCCGCCGCGGCGCATCCGCTCACCGCCGAAGACCTTGCCGGCTTCTTCGACGCCGCGGTGCCGATGCAGCTCGAGCGCGAGAACATCGCCGGCGCCGTCGTCGCCGTCGTCAAGGACGGCCAAGTCATCTTCGAGAAGGGCTACGGCTACGCCGACGTGAAGACGCGCAAGCCGGTCTCTCCGACCGATACCCTCTTCCGCCCCGGCTCGGTCTCGAAACTCTTCACCTGGACCGCGGTCATGCAACTGGTCGAAGCCGGCAAGCTCGATCTCGACCGCGACGTCAACGACTACCTCGACTTCAAGATCCCCGCGACCCATCCGCAGCCCATCACCCTCCGCCACCTGCTCACGCACACGCCCGGCTTCGAGGAGACCGACAAGGACCTGTTCGTCGCCCAGCCCGAGCGCATGCAGCCGCTCGGCGACTACATGAAGCAGCACCTGCCGCGCCGCCGCTTCGCGCCCGGCACCACGCCGTCCTACTCCAACTACGGCGCGGCGCTGGCCGGCTACATCGTGCAGCGCGCCTCCGGCCAGCCCTTCGACGATTACGTCGAGCAGCACATCCTCGGGCCGCTAAGCATGAAGCATTCCACCTTCCGCCAGCCGTTGCCGAAGGAGCTCGCGCCGCTGATGTCGAGCGGCTATCGCAAGGCCTCGGACGACGCCAAGGAATACGAGTGGGTGAACGTGCCGCCGGCCGGCAGCATGGCCGTCTCCGCCGACGACGTCACGCGCTTCATGCTCGCGCACCTGGAGGGCGGCCGCTGGGGCTCCGCGCAACTCCTCCAGCCCGCGACCCTGGCGCAGATGCACGAGCGCCAGGCCAGGACCTGGTCCAACCCCGCGCTCAATGGCATGGCGCTCGGCTTCTACGAGGAGAGCCGCAACGGACAGCGCATCCTCGGCCACGGCGGCGACACGCTGTGGTTCCACAGCGACCTCCACCTCATCCCCGCGCAGCGCCTCGGCTTCTTCGTCTCCTACAACAGCGCCGGCAAGGGCGAGATCTCGCCGCGCGGCCCGCTCTGGCGCGCCTTCCTCGATCGCTATTTTCCGTACCGGCCGCCCGACCTGAAGGCGAGCGGCGACGACAAGGCTGTGCTCGGCTCGTACGCCACCAGCCGCCGCTGCGACGGCTGCATCCTGCGCATGGCCGCGTACCTCGAGCAGCTCCGCTTTCATCCCGGCAAGGACGGAACCATCGTCGCCGACGGCCTGAAGTCCGCCAACGGCACGCCCCGCCAGTGGAAGCAGGTCGGACCCATGCTCTTCCAGGACGTCAACGGCCAGGAGAAGCTCGGCTTCACCCGCATGCCCGACGGCACGATGCGCATGTCCGCCAACGCCAACATCGTCGTCTTCGAGCGCGCACCCTGGTATCTCTCCAGCCACGTGGTGCTGGGCGCGCTGGTCGGCTCCATCACCATCTTCGCGCTCACGCTCATCCTGTGGCCGGTGGGCGCGCTGGTGCGCCGCCACTACGGCCGCCCGCTGCCGGAAACCGCCGCCGGCCGCGGCCGCCTCGCCGTCTACCTGGTCTGCGCGCTCCAGCTCGCCGTGCTGCTCACCTGGATCGTCTGGCTCTCGATGGCGGGCGACGACATCGGCATGCTCGCTTCGCAGAACGACAAGTGGCTGCACCTGCTGCAGCTCGCGCAGTGGCTGGCGGTGCTCCTGACGCTCGTGCCGCTCGCGGCGATGGCGCGCGCCTGGTTCCGCCCGGGGCTGTGGTGGTGGGCACGCGTCTGGTACACCGCGATCGCGCTGGCCGCGCTCGCCTTCGTCTGGTTCACCTTCACCATGCGGATGCTGGACTGGAGCTTGCGCTACTGAGGGACGCGGCTACTTCACGCCCCCCACGCTGAACAGCTGTGCGGCATCGCGCGAGTAGCTGTAGGCGTACCACCGCTCGTCGCTGGAGAACGAGACTCCCGTGATGCCGGTGACACCCGAGCGATCTGCCGGGGCAAGCTCCCGCAGCAGCGTGCGACGGCCGCTGGCCACGTCCACCTTCTCCACGCGCACCGGCAGGACGTTAGCGCGATATACCAGCAGCGAGCGCCCGTCGCCGCTCCAGCGGATCACCAGGTCGTCGCGCGTCAGGTGAGGCAGCGCCCTCGGCTCGCCTGCGCTTCCCAGCGGATAGAGCAGGAAGGCGCCGGCGCCGGTACGGCCGAGCAGCAACCTTCCGTCCGGCGACACCCACCCGCTCCCCGTGCCCTCTGGAGTCAGGGGATGGAGCGCACCTCCGCTCACCTCCTGGGCGTAGCAGCGGCTAGCGCGGCCGGGCTCGTTCCCGCAGACCAGCAGCCGCCGGCTGTCGGGGAACCAGCCGCCCCCGAAATAGTCGTAATTCTCCAGGCTGCCCCGTGGCATCACCCGCGCCTCGCCCGCGCCGGTGGGATAGAGCACCAGCTTCGGCGGCGTCGTCGGCACCAGGGCCATCACCCACCTGCCATCCGGCGACGCGCCCGCACTGGACCCCTCTCCCAGCACCACCGCCGGCGAGCCATCTGTCTTGCGCAGGCAAACCGCGTAGTTCGCGCCCGTCGCCGAACTGTACTCGGTGAAGACGACCACCTTGCCGTCTTCCGAGATCCGCGGGAACGCGGAGAGATCCAGCCAGGAGAGATCGCGCTCCTTGCCGGACGCCGGATCCTTGGCCGCTACCCCGTTGGCCGAATCCTCGCGCGCCACCAGCCAGCGTCCATCGGCCGCCACGTCAAAGACCACAACACTCCCGGCAGCAGGCAGCACCAGCCGCCCCTTGCCGGCCAGCGTCACTCCTTGTGGCAGGTAATTCGCGCCCGCCGCGCTCGCCGAGAAGAATATCTCGTCGCCGTCGCGGGACCACGCGAGCCCTTCCATGCCCCAGAATCCCCCCGCCAGCTCGGTCTTCTTTCCCGCCAGGTCCACCACCGCCACGATGCCGCGGTCGTCATACTTTGCCGGGTGATCGAAGAAGCCGATGTGCTTTCCGTCCGGCGAGAAACGGAGGTCGCTCACGTAACCCGCCGTCTCATATAGGACTTTCCCCACCGGATATTCCAGACGGCTCTGGCCATTCACCTCGCGGATGATGGCAAGCTCGCTGCCGTCGGGCGTCCAGTCCGCCTCCTGCACCTCTTCCAGGATCTCGCGCGGCGCGCTGCTGCCCAGCGGCATGCGCGCCAGTGTTCCCCGGAACAGCCGATGGCCCAGGAACTGCGCATGCGTCAGCACCGCCAGCTCCCCTTGCGGAGAGATTGAAAGCAGTTGCACCCCGGTCAGCCCCGTCGATCGCGCCTCGGGATACTCCGACTGGATGGTGTAGAGCGTCGGATTCGTGCCCTCACTGGCCGCGCTGAAAACGATCGTCTTGCCGTCGGGCGAGAAACGCGCCTGGAAGATGGTCTGCGCGCGGTAGCTCACCTGCTTGTAGCTGATCTCGCTCGCTCGCGGCGCGCTTCCCCGCCCGGCGACGTAGGCCGCTGCGGCCAGCAGCAGCAGCCCCGCGACCAGCGCGGGCGTGCGCCAGTGGCGCGCCCTCGGCGCTGCCATGGCCGGCGCGATGCCCGAGGCGCTCGAGCCGTGCGAGAGTCCCGAGACCGCTTCCAGCGCGAACGCCAGGTCGCGCGCCGACTGGAAGCGCTGCTCCGGCGCCTTCTCCAGGCAGCGCCGCACGATGCGCTCCAGCCCCGGCGGCACCGGGTGCGCCGCGTCGCTGAACTCCGCCGGGTCCTCCTTCAGGATCGCCGTCATCGTCTCCGCGCCCGTCTCGCGGTGGAAGGCGCGGCGTCCTGCCAGCATCTCGTACAGCATCGAGCCGAGCGCGAAGATGTCCGAGCGGTGGTCGGCGGCCTGGCCGCGCACCTGCTCCGGCGACATATATTCCACGGTCCCCAGCAGCATGCCGGGCGAGGTCGCATGGTCGATGGTGCGGCTGTCGCTCGTGCCCGCCGCCGCCTCTCCGCGCGTGAGCTTCGCCAACCCGAAGTCCAGCACCTTCACCCGGCCGTCGCGCGTCAGGAACACGTTCTCCGGCTTCAGGTCCCGGTGCACGATGCCCTTCTCGTGCGCCGCTGCCAGCCCGTGCGCGATGCCGGTGGCGTACTCCAGCGCGCGTCGCGCCGGCAGCGCGCCTGCCTTCATCCGCTCGCGCAGCGGCTCGCCTTCCAGCAGCTCCGTGACGAGATACGGCGTGGCGCCGTCTTGGCCGATGTCGAAGATCGCCAGGATGTCGGGATGGTTGAGCGTGGCAACCACGCGCGCTTCCTGCTCGAAGCGTCGCAGCCGCTCCGTATCCTGCGCGAAACCTGCCGGCAGGACCTTGATCGCGACGTCGCGCTCCAGGCGCGTGTCGCGCGCGCGATACACCTCGCCCATGCCGCCGGCGCCGATGGCGCCGACGATCTCGTAGGGCCCGAGCTTGCTGCCGGGAGTGAGGGCCATCAGGTTTCCGGGAGTCGCGCGATTATACGCGGGAATGCCGGCCTGCCCGGTTTTTTCCCGCCTTCCAGCGGCCCACGCTCACTTGCCGAGCTGCGTCCAGTCAGTCACGAGCGTCAGCGGCGCCGCAGCGTCTTCGCGCGGGATGGAGTTGATGAGGAAGCGCTTGCCGTCGGGCGAGACGTCGTACTGGAACAGCGCGAAGCGCGATGCCCGCATGCGCGTGCGGAACAGCGGCCGCGGCGTCGAGAGCTCCAGCGTCCCGCCTTTCTCCCGCACGGAGACCGCCATCAGCCGCTTGTCCTCGTTCACGTAGAAAAGCTCGCTCCCGTCAGGACTCCAACGCGATTGCGTGCCGCCACCGGGCGAGACTTGGAGCCGGCCGCCGTTGCCAGGGAAAGGGCGGATGTAGGTTTGCGGCGAGGTTCCTCTTCCAAGGGTGTACGCCAGCCACCTGCCGTTGGGCGAGATCTGCCCCTCGGCGCCCTGCACCTGGAGGTCGATCGCCTTGTTCTCCGCGAGGTCGAACGCCCACAGCTCCGGGAAGCCACGGACCATGTTCATGAAAACCAGGTATCGCCCGTCCCGGGACCACGAGTTCGTCATCATGCGCTGGCTTTCCATGATCACCTTCGGGCTGCCCGTGCCGTCAGCCGCGCGCACGATGAGCTGCGATCCTTCGCCGTAGGTCGCGTACGCGATGCGCTTGCCGTCAGGGGACCAGACCGGCGCTTCGTTGCGCTGGCTGTCTCCCGCGATCAGCGTCACCGTCCCGCGCGCCAGGTCCAGCGTATGCACGCGCATGTGGCCGTCACTGCCGCTGTCGCGCGTGAGTGCGACCTGCCGCCCGTCCGGCGACAGGGTGGGATGGTACGGGCCCGGCGGCCCCACCGCCTCCAGCTCCTGGCCGCTGCGGTCGAACCACACCAGCCGCGAGCTGTAAGAACGCCTCGACTGATAGACCAGCGTGCGGTTGTTCGCGATGCTGAAGCCCGAGCGGCTGAAGCCGCTGTCCTGCTCCAGTTCCTGGTTCACCAGCGGCTCGGGCTCCCCGCTCAGCCTGTGCTTCGCCAGGTCGAAGGTCTGCGCGTACAGCGTCCCGTCGCGCACGTAGAAGACCTTGCCGTCGGCGAATGCGGTGTTCCCCCAAATGCCGCGCGCCACCAGCACCGGCGTGGGATCGTCGAGCGAGGCCATGTACAGCCCGTCGCGCGCCGACCAGTCGATCATGAACAGGAAGTGCTTCCCGTCCGGCAGGAACGTCGGCCAGCGGTGGCTCTCGCCCGCGCCGGCCGGAAGAACGGTGGCCGCGCTGACCGCGCCCCCGTTCGCCGAGACGCGCGCCAGACCCGTGGCCGACATATCGACGTACAGGATCGTGCCGTCCGGCCCCCACGCGCCGCCGCGCGCCGCGATCGCCGACGCCAGCGGCTGGGTCGCGCCCGTGCGCGTGTCCACTTTGAGCAGCCGCCCGCCCGCGAAGAACGCGATGTAGCGGCTGTCCGGCGACCAGAAGGGAAAACTCGCGCCCTCAGTCCCCGCGAACTCCTGGTTCGAATCCGAACTCAAGTCCTTCAGCCATAACGTGGTGACCCCGTCGGCGCTGGTAGCGGTGAAGGCCAGCTTGCTGCCGTCGGGCGAGATCAAGAAATCGTAAGCCACGAACGAGTGGTCGCGCGGTGGCAGCAGCGACGCGCGGTAGAGCGCACCTGCCGCCTCCGGCGTGCGCCCCCGCGCCAGCCACCATGTCCCCGCCACCACCGAGAGCAGTAGCGCGGCGCCCACAGCCGCCCACGGCCACATGCGTCGCCCGCCGGGGACGCTGCTCGGCGCGCTGCCCGCGGCGCGCACGAAGCCGAGTTCCAGCTTCACGTCTTGCGCGCTTTGCCAGCGCCGCTCCGGGTCCTTCGCCAGGCACGTCGCCACCACGCGGTCCAGCTCCGGCGGCGAGACCGCTTGCACTGCCGAGATCGGCGGCGGATCCCTCTCCAGGATCGCGCTCGCCACCGAGATCTGCGATTTCCCCTCGAACGCCTTCTTGCCCGTCGCCATCTCGTACAGCACCGCGCCCAGCGCGAAGATGTCGGTGCGCGCGTCCGCTTCCTTGCCCTCGATCTGCTCCGGCGCCATGTACTGGTAAGTCCCGACGATGGCGCCTTCCGCGGTGATCGGCTGGCTGCGCGTGGCCTCCATCGTCGCCGCCATGTGGTGCGCCACCGGCTTCGCCAGCCCGAAATCCAGCAGCTTCGCGCCGCTCTTCGTCAGCACGATGTTGCCGGGCTTGAGGTCGCGATGCACGATGCCCTTGCGGTGCGCGCGCTCCAGCGCGTCGGCGATCTGCTCGCCGATGGTGAGCGACTGCTCCAGCGGCAGCGGCCCCCGCTCCAGCCGGTCGGCCAGCGTCTGCCCTTCGAGCAGCTCCATCACCAGGAAGTCCGTGCCTTCGTGGTTCCCGATGTCGTGCAGCGTGCAGATGTGCGGATGATTGAGCGCCGAGATGGCTTTCGCTTCGCGCTCGAAGCGCTGCTTCAGGTCGGAGCTGAAACCGCCGGTCGTGGAGAGGATCTTGACCGCGACTTCGCGGTTGAGCCGCGTGTCCTTGGCGCGGTACACCTCGCCCATGCCGCCCGCGCCCAGCGGCGCGACGATCTCGTACGGCCCTAGCTTGCTCCCCGGTGCGAGCGCCATGGAAGGTTCGCGATTATAGCGCGGCGGCGCGGCCTACTTCCTGAGCGACGTCATCCAGTTCACGACCAGGGTCAGGCTATTGGTGCCCAATTCCGGCCTCTCCAGCACCAGGAAGTGCTGCCCATCGCGCGTGACGTCGAACGCATACAGCACGTTCGTGGTGGGCGCGGCGAAAAGCGGCGTCGCGGCGCCGACCTGCAAGGTGTTCCCGCTGGCCGTGAGCGCCACCCCGACCACGTGGCCGTCGTCGGCGTAGTAGAACAGCTCCTTCCCGTCGCCCCGCCACTTCGGAGAATTCCCTCCGCCGGTCGAGATCTGGAACTTCGCTCCCGTCGGCGGGAACGAGGTCACGTACACCTCGGTGCGCCCCGATTCGTTCGAGATGTAGGCCATCCATTTCCCATCCGGGGAGAAGACCCCCAGCCGCTCGCTGAACCCCGAGCTCGCCACCGGGATGGGCTTCTTGTCGCCGAACAGCGGCAGCACCATCACGTCGTACTGGTTCTTGTTCGACGGGTCCATGGTGTCGTACGCCAGGTAGCGTCCGTCGCTGGAGACGCTGGTCGGGTACTTCACGTTGCTGTTGTCGAGCAGCAGCTCCTCCGTCCCGGAACCATCCGCCGCCTTGCGGTAGAGGTTGTAGGAGCCGCTGCGCGAGGAGTCGAAGTAGATGGTCTTGCCGTCCGCCGACCACACCGGGTCGTCGTCATCGCCCGGCGCGAAGGTGAAGCGCGTGCGCAGGTTGCGCTTCAGGTCCAGCATCCAGATATCGAGCGCCGCTCCCGCTTCGCTCATGCTGGCGGCCGCGCGCGTGCCGTCGGGCGCCAGCCGCATCACCGACGCCGAGCCTTGGATCGCCAAGGGGGATGACTTGCCGTCCCGCGCTCGCCACCGCAGGTCGGTCGTCTGCGCGAGCCCCGAGAGGTACGCCAGCTTGCCGTCCTGCGACACCGAATAGGAAGCCGTCCAGCGGTCGTCGGTGAGCAGTCGTTCCACCACCGGCGTCGGGTTCCCCAACACTTTCCGCTCCCGCGCGTCGAACGCTTGCGCTTCCAGGTAATTGTCGTGCGGATAAAGGATGTAGCCGGCCGCGTACATCGGGCGGCGGTCGCCTTGGGCCACCTGCGTGATCTCGCCCGAATCGAGCGCCCCGATGAAGATCCCGCTCTGGCTGTCCTTGCTCTTGCCCGCGGCGGCCGCGTTCGTCCCGCCCCGCACCAGCAGCAGGAAATGCTTGCCGTCGGGAAGGAACCACGGCCAGCGGTGCGAGGTTTGCGACTTGCCGTCCAGGTGGGTGAGCTGCGTGACCGGTCCGCCCGTCGCCGGGATGCGATAGATCGCGTCGCCCGTGGTCGGCGTGAACAGGATCACGCCCTCCGGATTCCAGGTTCCCCCGCGACCCTCCGAGGCGTCCGCCAGCGTCTGCACCGGGCCGCCGGTGGCTTCCACTCGCTTCAGCTTGCCGACGGCGAAGAACCCGATGCTCCGGCTGTCGGCCGACCAGAACGGGAACGAGGCCCCATCCGTATCCGCGATCGGTTGCGCCGCGTTGCTGTCCAGCCCCCGCACCCAGAGCTGCGGACGGCTCCCCTCCGCGATCGTCACGAAGGCGAGCTTGTTGCCGTCCGGCGAGAGCGCGAAATCGAAAGCGGAGAAGGAGCGCTTTTCGGGCGCCAGCAGGCTGGCCTCCAGCCGGCGCGGCGCCGGAGGCGACCACGGGACCAGCCACGCCATCCCGGCCGCCAGCGCCAGCGCCGCCGCCAGTCCCGCCCACAGCAGCCGCTCGCGCAGCTTGCGGTGCGTCGCCTTCAGCGCCGGCATCCCCACCGCCGTCGAGCCGCCCACCGCGATCCACTTGAGCTGCAGCTTCACGTCGTGCGCCGTCTGGAAGCGGTCTTCCGGATCTTTCGCCAGGCAGGTCACGACCACGTGCTCCAGCGCCGGCGGCGTCATCGGCTGCAGCTTCGAGATCGGCTCGGGGTCCTTTTCCAGGATGGCCGAGGCCACCGAGAGCTGCGACTTGCCCTCAAACGCGCGCTTGCCGGTCGTCATCTCGTACAGCACCGCGCCGAACGCAAAGATGTCGGAGCGCGCGTCCGCTTCCTGTCCCTCCACCTGCTCGGGGGACATGTACTGGAACGTCCCCACCACCGTCCCCTGCTGCGTGATGGGCGAGATGGGAGTGGTCTTGGTGATGGCGCCGGAGAAGGCGGCGCCCGCCGCCGCCGCGCGCGGCTTGGCCAGCCCGAAGTCGAGCAGCTTGGCGCCGCCCTTCGTCAGCACGATGTTCCCCGGCTTGAGGTCCCGATGGATGATGCCCGAGCGATGCGCCTTCTCGAGCGCGTCGGCGATCTGCTGCCCATACGCCAGCACCTGCTCCACCGGCAGCGCTCCCTTGTGCAGCCGCTCTGCCAGCGACTCGCCCTCCAGCAGCTCCATCACCAGGTAGTCGGTGCCGTCGTGCTGGCCCACGTCGTAGAGCGTGCAGATGTTGGGATGGTTCAGCGCGCTGATGGCGCGCGCCTCGCGCTCCAGCCGCGCGCGCAGGTCGGGATCGGAAGCGAGCGCGCTCGGCAGCACCTTGATCGCGACCTCGCGGTCGAGCCGCGTGTCTTTGGCGCGATACACCTCGCCCATGCCGCCCGCGCCGACGGGCGACACGATCTCGTAGGGTCCAAGCTTGCTGCCAGGGGTGAGGGCCATGGTCTTTCTGGGGTCGCGCGATTATACGCGCGAACCCAGCGCAGGCCAGTATCTTCGGGCCTTAGCCCCGCTTGGAGAATTGCACCGCGCGCTCGTGCTTCTTCGCCGCGGCTAACGACGAGAACGTCCCCAGGTTCCGCCGGCGGCCCGTCTTCGGGTCCTTCTTGCGCGAGTACAGGCGGTACTTGCCGCTCGCAAGCCTCCGGATCATGCGTGATGCGCTCTCACTTCTTGCACTCTGCCCCGATCGCGGCGTTGAAGGCCGCCGTCGTCCGGTCCATCAGGTTGAAGTTCGATGCGTTGGTGAGCGCGTCTTCGATCATGTTCTTGGCGATCTTGTCGAGGTCGTTCTGCAGCGGCTTCAGGTTCAGCTCCCCGATCCGCCATTTGATCTCCGGCTTCCCCACGCCGCCCAGTTGGCACTGCTGCATGTCCAGCACCGGGTCGAAGCGCATCACCAGCTTCACGTCCTTCGCGGTCCCGCCCACCTTGTGGCGCTTGCTGAAGCTGCACGGGTTCTTCATCAGGTTGGTGTTCGGGCGGATGCGGACCTTCAGCGCGTGCATCGCGATGCGCGGGATGTTCAGCGTCATCTTCACGCCGCTGCCGTCCAGCCGCAGGTCGGGATTCTCCAGCTTCAGCGCGAACGTTCCCGTGCTCGCCTTGATCCCCAGGCACTTGTTGATCATGTATTTCTCGCCCCGGATCAGCGCCACGTCGATCTCGCGGTCCTTCAGCCCACGCATCACTTCCTTCAGGATCTTGTCGGCGTAGGGCACCTCGCTGAGCTTCTTTGTATCCTTGCCGCCCGCGCGCCCGGTCACGCCCTTCGGCTTCACCAACGCCGCCCGCGCCGGCTTCGGGTCGGGCGGCTCGCCGTCGTCCTCGTCCTCCCCTTCCTGCATGGTCGCCGCTTGCGCTTCGCTGGGCGCCGGCCGCGCCGCCTCCGCCTGCTCCTCCGCCTCGCTCTCCGGACGCCCCCGCGTTGCGCCTGCCGTCGACGAGGTCTCCTCCGCCTTCCCCTTCGTGGTGTCCGCGCTCGTGCTCGCGATCTTCTCCCCGCTCTTCTTCTGCGCGGTCGCCGACGACGCCGCGCTGCCCACCGGCTCGGCCGGCTCCGCGATCGCGATGATCCTGCAGCACGCGCTCTTGCCGTCGAGCGACACCTGCTTGCCGGTCAGGTTCGCGTAGATCCCCTGGCCCACCTTCAACCCGGCCAGCGTCTGCGCGTTCTTCACTTCGAACGTGAAGCGGCGCCCGGTCTGCTTCACGACCGCCGTCACCCGGCCAGTCGCCTGGTCGATGGAAGTGATGCTGCAACACGGTTCCGCCGCCCACGCGCTCACGACCCACAGCACCATCGCCAGCAATGTCGCCTTCTTCATGCGCTATTCCTCCTCCGGGCTCTCGCCGCTCGTCCGCGCCGTCACTTCCTGCGTCAGGCTGTCCGCGCTGCCTGCCAGCTTGTTGAGAGCGGCCATCGCCGAGTCCGCGTCCTTCGCCCCGCGCAGCTCGGCGAACGCCGACTTCAGCTCCTTGCCGCGGTTCATGAAGTCCTGCACCATCTTCAGACCCGCGCTGAACAGGTTGAGGTTGCGGAACTGCCCGCCGAACTTCGGCAGCTCCGCCGCCGTCTCCTGCACGGTGCTCTCCACCTCCTGGAGCTGCTCCGGACAACAATCCTGCACGAAGCCGCCCTCTTCCGCCGCGGGCTCGGCGCTCTCCCCGCCCCCGCCCGTCTCGGTGGCGCCTTCCGCCGCCTGCTCCTCCGCCGGCTCGCTCGCGCTGCTCTCCGCGCTTTCCGCCGACGCCGTGCTGCCCGTCGCCGGCCGCCCCTTCGCGCCTCCGCTCTTCGCGCCTCCCGACGACGTTGCCGCCGAGCTCTTCGCCGACGTCCCGCCCGCCTTCTTCTGCGCCGCCGCCAGCTTCGTCCGCAGCGCGCCCACTCCCGACTTCATCTTTGCCAGGCGCTGCGTCATCTGCTCCGCGCTCGCGCTCGTCATCGCCGGCGCCTCGATCATGCCCTCCGACGTGTACTCCGCCGGCACCACGCTGTAGCGGTAGATCATTCCGCCCCGTCCCGCCACGTAGCCGCGCTGCCGCGCCGGCAGGCTGAACGACTCCCCGCCCGAAAGCGCCGAGAACTCGCGCGAGTTCCAATGCTTCCCGCCGTCGGTCGTCCAGGTCCACTTGCCGCCATCCATCACCCAGCCCACCTCGGGATCGGCAAAGCGCAACTCGCCCTTCGCCGTCGCCGTCAGCTCCTCCCAGCTCTCGCCCCCGTCGGTCGTCTTCAGGATCTTCCCCGCGCGCGGCAGCACCAGGTACCCGTGGCGCTCGTCCAGGAAGGAGATCGTCTGCTTGAAATGGTCTTCGTCGCGGTGCCCCACGTCCGGCTGCACCCACAGATAGTCCCAGCTCGCGCCGCCGTTCTGCGTCTTCATGACCACGGCCGTCCCGCCGCTTGCCGCCCCCGCCGCGTATCCCACGTTCTCCGACACGAAACGCACCGACTTCATCGCGCAATTCGCCTGCTTCGCCACCCCATCGACCTCGGTCTGCACCTCGCACTTGGGGAGCGCCTCGCGCCATTTCTTGCCGCCGTCTCGGGTGTGAAAGATCTTCCCGCCCGTCAGGAACACGCCGCTATTCGCTGACGTGAACGCGTAATCGGTGCAGGCCAGCAGCTCCGCGCAGATCGTCCCCACCGGACGCCACGTCTCGCCGCCGTCGCTGGTCGCGAACAGCTTGCGCTGCACCACCGACTTCGACGGCCCCATCACCCATCCCTGCCGCTCGTCGATGAAGTACAGGTTGTCGAACGTCTCCTCGCTGTTCTGCGGGTCGCCTCCCATCTGCGTCTCCCACGTCTTGCCCGCGTCACGCGTCCGCACGATCGTTCCGTGCGCTCCCGCCGCCCAGCCCGTCTTCGCGTCCACGAAGTACACCGACCGGAACTCGATCGGCTGCTCGTAGTTCACCGGCTCCCACACGCCTTTGTACTTGGCTTTCGCTTGCTGCGGAACGCCGCGTTGCGCGCCGCTGCGCGGCTTTTGCGCGCTCGAACCCTTGGGCTTCTGGCCAAGCGCCGGCGCGCCGGCAGAGAGAAGGACCAGCAAGAGGACGCTGAGGTTTACCAACAGGCGGGAACGATGCATGAGAGGCGCCTCCACAGTACAGGTGCTCCCGTCGCGGAGGGCTCTCGTTCGACTTACTGGCCGACCGCGCAAGGGCCGGGGCTCAGAACGCGGCACAAGCTACTGCCGCCAGGCGCTCCCGTCAAGCACTTGCTGCCGGCGCCCTGGGAGGGCGACGGGATCCCATTGCATATCGATGAGCATCAATGTGCTACGGCTTCCGGCCCAGCATCTCCACCACCCGGTCATAGTCCTCGAGCGAGCCGTAGCGCAGGATGATCTTGCCCTTGCCCCCGGAGTCGCGGATCTCCACGCGCACGCCCAGCGCGCGCTCCAGTTCCCTCTCCGCCTCGCGGATGTTGGGATCCACCTGGCGCGCGGCACGCGTCGCCTTCGGCTCCGGATGCATCAGGTCGTGCACGATCTGCTCCAGCTGCCGCACCGAGAGCGCGTCGTCCACCGCGCGCTTCGCCAGCTCCAGCTGCGCTTCGCCCGACTCCAGCATCATCAGCACCTTCGCGTGCCCGAACGAGAGCCCGCCGCTCTCTACGTCGAGCTGCACCTCGACCGGCAGCTTCAGCAGCCGCAGGAAGTTCGCCACCGACGACCGGTCCTTGCCGGTGCGCTGCGCCATCTGCTCCTGTGTCAGGTTGAACTCGCGCGACAGCCGCTCGTAGGCGCGCGCCTGCTCGATCGGGTTCAGGTCCTCGCGCTGCAGGTTCTCGATGATGGTCATCTCCATCGCCTGCTCGTTCGAGGCTTCCTTCACGATCGCCGGCACCGTCTGCTTCCCCGCCAGCTTCGAGGCGCGCCAGCGCCGCTCGCCCGCGATGAGCTGGTAGCGCCCTTCCACGCGCCGCACCACCACCGGCTGCACCACGCCGTTCGAGCGGATCGAGGCCGCCAGCTCGTGCAGCGCGACTTCGTCCAGCCGCGTCCGCGTCTGGTACGGGTTGCGCTCGATCTCCTCGATCGGGATCTCGCGGACCCCGCCGGACTCGGCCGCCGCCGCCACCGGGGCGGGCGCCGTCGCGGTAGCCCGCGCTCCCGGCAACAACGATTCCAGGCCGCGGCCCAGCACTTTGCGCTTGTCGTTCATAGGCTCTCCACTTCGGAAGTCGAGGGCGCGGCGGCAGCCGCGACCTTCTCCTGCACCTGCGCGCCGGCGGCTTGCCGCTTCTCCGCCCGCGTGATCAGCTCTTTCGCCAGCTTGATGTAGGCCTCGGCCCCGCGCGATTGCGGGTCGTAATCGAGCGCCGGCTTCCCGAAGCTCGGCGCCTCCGCCAGCCGCACGTTGCGCGGGATGCTGGTGCGGCACAGCTGGTCGCCGAAGAATCTCTTCAGGTCGCGCGTCACCTGCTGCGCCAGGATGGTGCGGTCGTCGTACATCGTCAGCACGACGCCCTCGATCACCAGGTCCGGGTTGAAGCTCTGCCGGATGCGCTCGATAGTGTCCAGCAGCTCGCTCACGCCTTCCAGCGCGAAGTACTCCGCCTGCATCGGGATGAGCACGGAATCCGCCGCCACCAGCGCGTTCAGCGTCAGCAGGTCGAGCGCCGGCGGGCAGTCCAGCACGATGAACTGGTAGCGGTCGCGCAGCGGTCGAAGCGCGTCGCGCAGGCGATATTCGCGGCGCTCCGCGCTCACCAGCTCCAGGTTCGCGCCGATCAGGTTCTTGTGCGCCGGGATGGTCGCCAGCCCCTCGACCGCCGTCGGCAGCACCGCTTCCGGCGCCTCGGCTGTGGCCATCAGCAGGTCGTAGGTCGAGAGCCGGTTGGGGTCGCGGGCAAAGCCCAGGCCGCTGGAGGCGTTGGATTGCGGGTCGCAGTCGACCAGCAGGGTCGCGACCTCGGCGGCCGCAAAGGAGGCCGCCAGGTTGATGGCCGTCGTGGTCTTGCCCACGCCGCCCTTCTGATTGGCAACCGCTATGACGCGCGCCATGCTGTCGGGAGAACTCAGAGCAACGCCAGAATGCAGCAGCTCGTGAAAGCGCGCAACAGAGGATTTCTCGGCTTTATCTGGAAAATGAGGAAAAGTGTTCCACGTGGAACGCGCAACTCGCTGGCGCCACGGACGATGTTCCACGTGGAACATCCCCTGTTAACTGTTCTGGTTCTCGGGCGATTTTTATGCCTGAAACAATCGCCCAGCGCCCGTGATTGACCGGTATCTTCCGGTTTTCTCCGCTTTTGGCCGTCTTTATACCACTATTACTCGGCTGGTTCCGATGCTCGCCGATCTCCCCGGACTCCGCCGCGTTGTCGGTGCCGGCCCCATTCTGCCAGTTTATCCCACTTTGCTGCGTCGCGCGTGCCGATTCAGACTGCTTAGCCATCCGAGGGAGCACCATTTTGCGGTCATCGCTCCACTTTCCATCGCTGATGTTAACTCTCCTGGTTCCACCACGGAACCCAGCCCGCCAACATTGACGGCCAAGGTTCAATCAAGAGGGAATCCGCCAGGCGCGCTCGCCTTCCCACCCGTCCCGCCAAAACGAGCAGAAAGCCGGCGGCACGGACCACTTGTTAGCCCGCTGATTCTTGCCGTGCCTGGTTCCCCACCAGCAGCACGCGGTTGCGGGACTGCGGCACCGGCTGCGGTGCCTCCCAGGAGAACTCCGGCAGTTGGTGCGCCACGCCGACCTGGCCGGTGCCGATCAGCAACCCCAGCCGCCCACCCGCGCGCACCAGCCGCGCCGCCGTCGGCAGGATCTCGTCGAACTTCTCCACCGCTCGCAGCGTCACCAGTTCCGCCTGGTCCTTCAGCGTCTCGGCGCGCTCGGCCCGCACCTGCACGTTGCCGAAGGCGAGCGTGCGCACCACTTCCCTCAGGAACGTCGCCTTCTTGGCGTGCGCTTCCACCAGCGTCAGCTGGATGCGCGGCGCCCACAGCTTGAGCGGCAGTCCCGGAAATCCCGCGCCCGAGCCGATGTCGATCACCGCGAGCGCCGCGTCCGCCGCGAGCAGCGCCTGGGCCGCGAACAGCGACTCGCCGAAGTGGCGCAGCACGATCGCCTCCGGCTCGCGCACCGCGGTCAGGTTCGTCTTCTCGTTCCACTTCAGCACTATATCGATGTACGTCGATATTTGCCGCAGCCGCTCCGGCGGCAGCTCACCCGCGAACGGCGCCAGCAGTTCGGCGATGCGCGCCTCTTCCACTAGCGCTTCTTTCCCGCTGTTTTCGCGGCTTTCGGCTGCCGCACCGCGATGGTCGTCATCTCGAAGTGTCCGCCGAACAACAGCGGCCCCGACCCGATGAACGCCCGCGCCGGGTACTTCCCTTCCTTGAAATACGTCTTGTAAATGCCGTTGAAGCGCTCGTACAGCGTCAGGTCCGGGCAGTAGATGGTGACGCTCACGACGTCGTCCATCGCGAGACCGGCGTGCTCGACGGCGGTCTTGATCGACTCCATCAGCACGCGCACCTCTTCTTCGATGGTGTCGGGCACCTTGCGCGTCCCGGGCACCAGCCCGATGCGCCCCGAGACGTACAGCGTGTCGCCGGCCAGCACGGCATCCGAGAACGGCAAGCCCTCGATGTGCGCGGGGATGTTCACGTACTGGTGCGGCTTGTCCTCGGCCGCGGCGGCGATCCCGAACAGCAGCAGGCAGCACATCAGCAAGACGGCTTTCATCACGTCACCTCCGGACGCCAACACCATACGCGGCAGGAACCGGAAAGGGAACGGCGATATCCGTTGCAATCGCGCGCCGGCTGCGCATAATCAACGCAAGGCATCTGTCGAAACCCATGCGCCGCGCGCCCTGCCGCACCTGCAAGAACCCGCTCCCGATCGGCAAGCTGTATGTGATCGACGGCGTCATGGTGTGCGAGCCGTGCGCCACGCGCCGCGTGCAGGACGCGCAGGCCGGCGGCCGCCAGGTCGTGGTCGAGCACGCGCAGGATCCCACCGTCTGCGCCCAGTGCGGCGCCGACCGCGGCGAGCAGGACTGGATGAAGGTCGCCGGCACGCCGCTGTGTTTCCAGTGCCGCCAGCGCTTCTACGAAGTCCCGTATCCCGCGTGGATGCGCATGTCCCTGCTCCTGCTCGCGCTCTTGGCGGCCTACGCCGTCTGGCACGGCGGGCAGTACGTGGAGACCGGCATCGCGCTCGCGCGCGGCGAAAAGCTGCTCGCCCAGGCGCGCTACGCTGAAGCCGCCGTCGAGCTGCGCCAGGTGCTCCAGGCCGGCAGCGAGTCCGACCAGACGCTGCTCGAGACCGTGAAGGCCTGCTTGCTGGCAGGGGACTACGAGCACGCGCGCCTCCTGATGAACGGCCACCCCAAGTTCGAGAGCGGCGAGCTTTACTACGAGGTGCTGAAGATCTGGGAGCGCGCGGTGAAGGCGAACGACCTCGCCGGCGAGGCGCAACGACTGGCCGCCGACCAGGACTTCGCCGCCGCCGCCGGCAAGGCCAGGGAAGCCGCCGAGCTCTATCCCGAAATGTCGTCGTTAGGGAAGTCGGCGGCCGACCTGACCGCGCAGGCGAGCGCCACGCCGCCGCCTGCCCAGATCGCGGCAGGGAAGGGCGCGCGATGAACTTCCTCGGCGTCGTCTTCACCACGCTCACCTTTCCCGGCGTGATGGTGCGCGAGGCCGCGCACTTGTTCTTCGTGCGCTGGGCGCACCTCGCCATCTTCGAGGTCCGCTTCCTCAGCCTGAAGCCGCCCTATGGCTACGTGCGCCACGAGCCCTCGCCGCGCTTCGGCCTCGCGCTCGTCGAAGTCCTCGGCCCGTTCTTCGTCAACAGCGCGCTGTGCCTGCTGTTCTGCTCCACCGCCTACCTGCCCGCCTTCGCGCTGCAGATCTGGGACCCGCTGGCCTGGTTCTTCTACTGGCTGGGACTCTCCTTCGGCGTGCAGGCATTTCCCGCGCGCGACGAGTTGCAGCATCTCCGGAGACTCGCGGGCCGCGGCGGCGCGCTGGCCATCCTTTCGTATCCGCTGCTCGCGCTCCTGCTGCTGGTTAGCGCGCTGCGTCCGGTCGGCGACCGCGCGTTCGGTCTCGCCCTCGGCCTGCTGCTGCCGATGGTGGCCTTCCGATTGCTGGTATAGCGGTCAGCGACGGTCTAACGACTTTTCGACATGAAAAAAGCCATCCTGCGCTGGACTGCAGTCTTGGCCGCCTTCTGCTTTGTGGCCACGATGCTCGCGTACTGGAGCTATGCGAGCCTCAGTGACCAATACCTCGCATCTGCTTTCGGCAGCCGCCTGCAGACGAAGCGAACCCTGGCAGGGGAGCCGGCAGTGGAGCGCTCCTTCCGGGCCACATTTCTGCCTCCTCGACGCAGCACTCCGGAAGGGCGCTTGGCACTGCTCGCACTGCGCGATTTTCGTGGGCGAATCATGCATCACCACCTCCTTGCCGTCCTCATCGCACAGCGGCTCAGCCAGCGCTACGCGCCCGACGAACTCTTGGCTCTCTACGCCGACACCATCTATCTCGGGAACATAGGGAATCAGGCGGTCTACGGTGTTCGGGAAGCGTCACGGGCGTACTTCAACAAAGATCCGGAGCAACTCAAAATCGGGGAAGCAGCTTGGTTGGCGGGGTTGGCGGAGCGACCTAGCTTCAGCGCCCATCCTGATCGCGCCTTGGAAAAGCGTGATCAGCTCATAGATCGAATGGTGGAAACACACCTGATCACCACCGCTGAGGCGGACACCGCCAAGCGCGAACCCGCACCAGCGCGTCAATAGCTTCAAAAAACACGAAGGCCGGCGTTTCCGCCGGCCTTCTCGTTGGGACTGCGTTGCGCCCGGCTTACTTCTTCGGGGCGATGGAATCCTTCACGTGCTTCGCGAGGTAGAACTTCGCGGTGACCTTGGCAGGGATCTTGATCGGCTCGCCGGTCTGCGGGTTGCGGCCCATGCGCGCCTTGCGGTTGACCTTCTTCAGGCGGCCCAGTCCGGGCAGCACGAACACGCCGCTCTTCTTGGCTTCCTTGATCGCCATGTCCGACAGGTTCTCCAGGAACGCCGCCGCCGTCTTGTTGTTGGTGCCGATCTTCTCCGCCATTGCGCGGACGATCTGGGTCTTGGTCATCGACATTGAGACTATCCTCCTTAAATTGACAATAAAACCGTGCTTCGCCGCTATATTACATGGTTTCGCGTGGGGGGCAAGCGCGGAAGCCGCATTTTTATTGGGGTTTTTGCACATCCGCCTCCGGTACTTTGTACACACCTTAGGAGCCCTGCCACGTTGCGCTGTTGGTTATCAGCCATCGCGCCGCGGCGGGATGTGCGCCGCACCCGCTGAAAATGAGCGTTTGCGCGAGACCTTCGCCGCAAGCTGAGGAAAAGAAACGCGTTCCGCCCGCGTCCGAGCGCGTCATTTTCCCCACGCGTCGCCTCAACCATGCGAAGGGAAGGCGCATTTTTAGCGGCTTTTGCGCATCTCCGCCGGGCGGGTTTCGCGCGCATCCGGCGACCGCGCCCCCGACCAGGGCGCGAAGATTTCTGTGGAAATCTTCACTCCGACGGCGGCTTTGCCGCGCGCTCCTTGCTCTCCACCGTCCACTCTCCACTGTCCACTCGCTTGACCGCGCCCGCTTCCTTCGGCAGCGCGTCCCGCAGCTCGCGCATGCTGCGCTTGAACACCGGATGCCGCGCCTCCGGAGCAATCTCCGCCAGCGGCTCGAGCACGAACCGCCGCTCGTGCATCGCCGGATGCGGCACCACCAGCGCCGGCGTCTCGATCACCGAGTTACCGAACAACAGGATGTCGAGGTCGATGGTGCGCGGCTGCTTCTTGCCGGCCTCCGCCGCCGGCGCGCGCTTTCGCCCCAGGCCCCGCTCGATCTCCAGCAGCCGCGCCATCAGCTGCTTGGGCATCAGCTCGGTCTCGAGCGCGAGCGCGCAGTTCAGGAACCACGCCTGCCCGCCGGGGACCCCGGCCATCCCCACCGGCTCGGTCTCGTAGAGCGAGGATCGCGCTTGGACGGCGCCCAGCTGCGCGAGCTGCGCGATGGCCGCCTCCAGGTTCCCGCGGCGGTCGCCCAGGTTCGAGCCCAGCCCGAGATAGACGAGCTTCTTCACGCCCTCAGCTGAGGAACTCCTCCACCCACTTGCGCAGCCGGTCCTGCTCGACGCCGCGGTCGAACTGCACGCCCACTCGCTCCGCCGAGATCCAGCAGACCACGCCCTGCAGCTGCAGCGGCTCGGTCGACGGCAGCACGATGCGCACCGCCACCGCCTTGCCCACCGACACCACCGCCGGCGGCACCGCCAGCGCCGAGATCCCGCCCGCGCTCAGGTCTTCCGTGATGGCGGTGAACGACAGACCGTCCACGAACATGTTCAACGGCACGTAGATGGGCACGCGCGTGTACCGCCGCAGCTTGCCCGCCAGCAGCAGGTACGTATGCTCCACCGCGCGCGCGATGGCCGCGTCGCTCAGGTTCTCCAGCGCCGCGTTGACCCCGAAGTTCGCCAGCCGCGCGATCTCCGGCATCGGGCCGATCAGGTAGATCAGCATCCGGCGGTTCACCGAGCGGAGCGCGTTCAGGCGCTGGGCCGCGTCCTTGTCCACGCGCAGGACGGCGGCGTCGAAGATCGGCTCGTTGGGCGGCGCGGCGGCCGGAACCACCTCGACCGTCAGCTTCACGTTGCGGAAGGCCTGGGCGATGCGCTCGCGCTCGCCCGCCTCCAGGTCGAAGGCCGCCATGCGCGGCACCGGGTAGGTGCGCGCGCCGTAAGTCGGGATGCCAGGGGCGACAGGAGTGCTCATGCCGGCGTTGGCGCGATTTTGACTTTGGCCGCGACCCAGGTCAACCGCTCTGCGAGTCCCGCGGCTTCAGCACCGCATCCACGATGTCCGAGATCCCCCGCGCGCCGCCCGTCGTGGGCCCTTCGTTCTCATGCAGCACGCGCAGCAGCTCCGTCACCCGTACCAGCCGCGCCGTCTGCAGCGCCTCGTTCATGCTCACGTTCGACCCTGAGGTCGCTTCGATGTACGCCCACAGGAAGCGCCGCATGTTGTCCACCGCTACCTTGAACGAGCCCAGCAGCGCCACGCTCTCGCTCTCGTCGATGATGCCGATGTGTTGCGCCGCGTTCGTGTCTTGGCTCAGCCGTTGCAGGTCGCGCTCGATCGAGTGCAGCTCTTCGGTAACGCGCTTGATGCGCGTCATGATCGGATCCATGGTGTCCTCTGCATCGCCGCCCGGCCGGGCCTGCAACCCATCGCGCCGCGATACTTCCGTATTCTAACGGGGAGCTTTGGTTGCGTTCATCTTACGCCCGTCGCCGGCCCCGGCGCAGTTACCTTCGCGGGACACCTGGCCCTCCCGCCCTGTCCACCCGGACACTGTCCCTGCCCGCCCTTGGTTATCTCGCGCCCGCCGCCCGCCGGCGATACGCTTCTCCGCATGTCCCCACAAGCGCTGCTCTGCAGTCCTGACCCGCAAGCCGTCGCCGCCCTGCAACGCCTCCTCAACAGCTCCGGCGTGGAGCTGGAGATCTGCAGCCAGGCCGACGCCGGCATCTGCCGCCTCAACCAGCAGAAGTTCGACGCCGTCTTCGTGGATTGCGACGACATGCCCCTCGGCCAGGAACTGCTCCGCGAGCTGCGCAAGACCGCCTCCAACCGCCAGGCCATCGCCTTCGCGCTGCTCAACGGCGGCACCGACACCAGGCGCGCCTATGCCCTCGGCGCCAACTTCACCCTCGACAAGCCCCTGACGGTCGACTTCACCACCCGCACCCTGCGCGCCGCCGTCGGCCTCATGCTGCGCGAGCGCCGCCGCTACTTCCGCCAGGAGGTCGCCGCCAACGTCCAGCTCTGGGTGAAGACCGCGCAGATGTCCGCACTCATGACCAATCTCAGCGAGACCGGCATGCGCCTCGCGCAGGTCAGCCTCAAGCCCGGCGCCAAGGTCCGCTTCCAGTTCACCCTGCCCTGGACCGAGGTCGAGGTCTTCGGCAACGGCGTGGTCGCCTGGGCGGGCAACGGCCTGGCCGGCGTGCGCCTCAACCTCTCGCGCACCCTGCAGCGCACCCTGGAAGACTGGGTCAACGACCGCGCCTTCCGCGATAAGCAGTTTTCCAGTTCGATCGGCGAGGTTGCCACCTTCGGCGTGCCCGCGGCCGCTACAACCCGCGGTCGGCGAGCGCGGGCGTGAACGCCGGCGCGGGGCGCGCGGGCGCTTCTTCCGTCGTTTCTTCCCACAACGTGCGGTCGCGCAGGATGCGCGACACCAGCGCCGTATGCATCGCGTGCCCGGCGCGGTCCGCCACCACCCGCCCGATGATGCGCTTGCCCAGCAGCGCCAGGTCGCCGATCAGGTCCAGCACCTTGTGCCGCACGAACTCGTCGCGGTAGCGCAGACCGTTGAGGGTCCCGCTCTTGCCGACCACGATGGCGTTGTCCAGCGAGCCGCCCAGCGCCAGGCCGTGCTTGCGCATGGTGCCCAGATCCTGCAGGAATCCGTAGGTGCGGGCGGGCGCGTACTCGTTGACGAACGACTCCTCGG